>JANOWB010000156.1:0-4936 GCA_031417695.1 Polaromonas sp. | reverse complement strand
AACGGATGGCCTGCTGTGGCTTGAATCGTCTGTCCGTTGTCTAGACTGATATGTAGCAGCGTTTGCTCTTTGAATGAGCTGATGGTGTCCGTGACTTTTTCGTAACGCTGGGCTGGTTTTACGCTGCTTAGAGTGCTAAAGTTACTCTTATTTTCATAGCTGCTCACGCCCATATTGATTGGGCTAGAGGCTGATTTGGCACCTAATTTAGCTTCTAAACTAGCCTGCTGATACGCCGCCTGCAGCGTTTGCGCGGCTTGGCCAGCTTGCGCCAGTACTGCGTTGTCATGGGCTTGCAGCTCGTCCCAAGCCAGCACTTCATCACCGACTTGGATGTCTTTGATCGGTTTGAGTCTGGCTTGGTAGCCCGTGTCCGTCTGGAATCGGGTGTGAACCAGGGTGTCTTGCTCGAAGCTATTGGCAGTAGACCAACTCAAATGGTCGCTAATTACAGCTGTCTCACGCTCGATTTCAAAGCCTGGCGTGCAAGGTTGTTCAAAAGCTGATGTAGCTGCTCCCACAGTGCTGGCTGATAGGACAAGTACAAAACGTACGAGCGTGCGATGCAAGCCGATGCGAATTGAAGTTTTAGACAGTGTCACCATGATTAACCCGCAATGCCAGCAAGCTCAAACCTGACATTAGTAATTGCAGCTGCTTCAAATGCATCTTTGAACTGTTGCGTACAAAACCAAGAACGTGAGGCACCGAATTCTGTTACGTGAAAGCAGGTTGCATCACCTACTGCTGACAATTGGAAAAACAGGTCTTTAGTCTTGAAACGGTAGTACCTAAGTTTTGAGCATGACCGTTCACATTCTTCGAGCTTTGAAGCAGCAATATCAAGATGTACAAAGCGGTTCAGCGTAGGAATCACCAACCCCGTCACATCGCCAGACTGAAGTACGTTCTTTTTAAATTTTGAAGGCACAAACTGTGGCTTGTCAAAAGTAATGGTGCTCGACAAGTTAGTGAGAATCTTTGCCGCCCGATCGTTCACCAGAAACGGCGCTCCGCCGTCGCTAAAGTCGCCGAGTCGCGTGCAGCCACGCCTAATTTCAACTGTGTATGGTGGAAAAAGGTTCGTACCTAAATAGGCGTTGCAATATGGACAAACCTGTGGCGGACCCCACGTGCCTACGCAGCCAAACCATGCAAACTCTTCAACGTTCGGGTCTTGTCTTCGAAGCCAGTAGATATTCATAAACCGAATAGCTTTACCAAGTTGTCACGAATATTGGTAACAGTAGCGGGAGTCATCTCCCTGTTACCGCCTGCGGCTTCTATTGCGTCCTTAAACTTCTCGTTGTAAGCGCCACCTCCAGGTCCTTGATGGATCTCGCGGTGTTTGGCGTACGGTATCGGCTTGAGGTTAGGCGACCCCTTGCAACCTCGCACGGTTGGATGTTTCGCAACACTGGGCGGTAAATCCCGAAGGATCTCTTTTGGAATGGTGTGATGTTTTTCTGTTGTGGGGGGTGTCCAACCGTTATGCACCACCACCCCATCCACCCCCACAAAGAAGGTGTGCAGATTGGCCACTTCAAGATTAAAGACAGCCGTGGTTTTAACTTCCTCTCGAATCTCCAGGATGGTCGCGTAGCGCTCTGCCGCATCCGCCTCCCCACCCAGCAACAACTGCCCGCCCTTTTTGAGTAGCACCGCATCACGCCAGCCTTCACGGGTTTTAAACGGATGGCCTGCTGTGGCTTGAATCGTCTGGCCGTTGTCTAGACTGATGTAGAGCAGCGTTTGCTCTTTAAATGAGCTGGCAATATCGGTGACTTTTTCGTAACGCTGGGCTGGTTTTACGCTGCTTAGAGTGCTGAAATTTCTCTTATTTTCATAGCTGCTCGCGCCCGTATCTATTGGTCTAGAGGCTGATTTGGCCTCTAAAAAGGCCTGTTTTGCAGCTGCAGGGCTTTCAAACGCTTGAGAAGTCTGCGCCTTGTCACGGGCCTTCAGTTCGCCCCAGGTCAGCGCTTCATCGCCGAGTTGAATGTATTCAGTCGCACAGCTTTGAATGTCGACCGCAGTTCGCGCGACGATTCCGAACGCGTTGGTAGCCAGCGACAAAGAGAGCGTTAGGGCCAGCAAGGCGAGCCCGCCGCGCAGGCGATGCAACCTGCCGCTCGGTGGCAATTGGGTCGAACTTGGCGAATGACTCATGAAGTGTGGTTCAGGTGGCTTTTAAAGTGTGCTTGGGGCTGCTCAATTTGCGTTCTGGCGCATGGCATCAAAGGCTGAACTCATTTTGAAATGTGGCATCTGCTTACATGCACCCCGGATAGTAGCCTAGCGCTGGCCGGGTTGCGGCTGCATCACAACGCGTTATTCTTGGGTTCATGAACAAGCTTTTAGACTCCTTTTGGCGCGCGGCCATGTATTGCCTGCATCCGCGCGTTATTGCTTTGTCGGTGTTGCCGCTGGTCATCATGGCGGCTATCGCCCTTGGCTTGGGTTACTTTTTTTGGGAAGGCGCTTTGATTCAGATCAGAGCCACTTTGGAAAGCGTGGAGATGCTAGGCATGATGGTGCGCTGGCTTGAGACGCTGGGGCTGGGCAATTTGCGCACAGTGCTGGCGCCGGTGGTGCTGCTGTTTTTAGCCATTCCGGTGATCGTGATTGTGTCGCTGCTGTTTGTGGCCGTTTTCATGACGCCTGCCATGGTGGCGCTGGTGGCTGAGCGGCGGTTTCCCAAGCTGGAGCGCAAAGAAGGTGGCTCGATGCTGGCCAGCGTGTTTTGGTCGCTGGGCTCGACGCTGGTGGCCGCAATTGCGCTGGTGCTGTCGATGCCGCTTTGGCTGGTGCCGCCGTTGATTTTGATTTTGCCGCCGCTGATTTGGGGCTGGCTAACTTACCGGGTGATGTCGTACGACGCGTTGTCGAACCATGCCACAACTGAAGAGCGCAGGCAGATTTTTAAAGAGCACCGCGCGTCGTTGCTCAGCATCGGCGTGATCAGTGGGTACCTGGGCGCCGCGCCGAGTTTGATTTGGGCGTCTGGTGCCATGTTTGTAGCGGCCGCGCCGATTTTGGTGCCAGTGGCTATCTGGATTTACACGCTTGTGTTTGCCTTTTCGTCGCTTTGGTTTGCGCACTATGCGCTGGCTGCGTTGGAGCAACTTCGAGCTAAAAAAGAGGCTGACGATAAATTAATACGGGCGCGAGCAGCTCCTGAATTAATAGCTAATACGCCCAATGACGCCGTCGATATTGCGCTACCTGGCGTGTAATTTTTTTCTTTTCACTGTTTTTAATGACAACTAACTTCGCAATCATCATCATCGGCGACGAAATTTTGTCGGGCAAACGCGCCGACAAACATTTGCCCAAAGTTATTGGACTGCTGGGTGCACGCGGCTTGCAGTTGGCCTATGCCGACTACGTGGGCGATGACCCGGCGCGTATCACGGCCACGCTGGCCCGCGCTTTCAAGGCGGCACGCGATTCAGGCGATGCGGTGTTTTCATGCGGCGGCATTGGCGCTACGCCTGACGACCACACCCGCCAGTGCGCAGCTGCCGCACTTGGCGTTGAATTGGCTCTACACCCTGAGGCCAAAGCTTTGATTACCGAGCGCATGCGAGACACGGCCAGAGAGCAGGGCGTGGCGTTCGATGCTGACCGGCCTGACAACATTCATCGCCTGGACATGGGTTTGTTTCCGCTGGGGGCCGAAATCATTCCCAACCCGTACAACAAAATCCCTGGGTTTACGTGTCGTGCGGGGCAGGGCGCGGTGCATTTCGTTCCCGGATTCCCCGTCATGGCATGGCCGATGATCGCGGGCGTTCTGGACCTTGATTACGCCCATTTGCACCAAACTAAGGCGTACATTGAGAAGTCCATCATTGTTTCAGGTTCGATGGAAGCCACGCTCACGCCGTTGATGGTGGCCATTGAAGCCGAGCATGCAGGGGTCAAAGTTTTCAGTCTGCCGAGTGTTGACCACCCGCAGTACGGCCGCCATATTGAGCTTGGCGTGAAGGGAGCACCGTCAGCCATTGAGCTTGCCTACCCGGCGCTGCTTGCCGGTCTGCGTAAGTTCGATGTGACTTTTGGCCCCGAGTTAGTGCGTTAAATGCACATTAATGGTGCGTTAAATGCGGCGCACCAAGGTGGATGAACTGGCGCGACTCTAAGTCGCCGGGTTGCCTCTAAAAGTTGAGGTTTGGAAACGTTGTAGACTCTAAATCCTTGGCATAAAAAGTGCGTGCCATTCAAGCTGAATTGTTATCGATTTAATTTTTTATCACCCAGAAACAGGAGATTTTGATGGCAAAGACCGTCGCAGACGTCATGAAAATGGTCAAGGAAAACGAAGTCAAGTTCGTCGACTTTCGCTTTACCGACACACGGGGCAAAGAGCAGCACGTGACCGTGCCAGTGTCCCATTTTGACGAAGACAAGTTCTCGTCAGGCCACGCGTTTGATGGCTCGTCCATCGCCGGCTGGAAGGGTATTGAAGCGTCAGACATGCTCTTGATGCCTGACCCGAATACCGCCAACCTGGATCCGTTTTTTGAAGAAACCACCATCTTCTTGTCATGCGACGTGCTGGAGCCGGGCGACGGCAAGGCCTATGACCGCGACCCACGTTCAATCGCCAAGCGCGCTGAGGCTTACCTCAAGGCCAGCGGCCTGGGCGACACGGCCTACTTTGGACCAGAGCCAGAATTTTTCATCTTTGACGATGTGCGCTGGAACACCGACGCATCTGGCACGTTCTTTAAGATCGACGAATATGAAGCGCCCTGGAATTCAGGCGCCAAACTCGAAGGCGGCAACCGCGGCCATCGCCCAACCGTCAAGGGCGGTTACTTCCCCGTGCCCCCGGTCGACAGCACGCAGGACATGCGCGCCGAAATGTCGCTCATCCTCGAATCGCTGGGCGTCCCGGTCGAAGTGTTCCACCATGAAGTGGCGGGCGCGG
>JANOWB010000155.1:0-3635 GCA_031417695.1 Polaromonas sp. | reverse complement strand
CAAGATCCGCAGCCGCCGCTGGCCTTGGTGTGTTTGCGCACCTCATCTAACGTGAACAAACCCTTTTCACGAATGGCTTTGCAAATCGTGCCTTTGGTCACGCCGTTGCAGCCGCACACCTCAGCTGTGTCGGGCATGGTGGCTGCTTTGGTGTGGCCTTCATGGCCAACGTCGCCAATGCTGGATTCGCCAAACATCAATTTGTCGCGGATGTCGGCCACGCTGCGGCCGTCGCGCAGCAGTTTGAAGTAATAGCTGCCATCGACGGTGTCGCCATACAAACACGCGCCAATCAGTTTGTCGTCTTTGATCACCAGCTTTTTGTACACGCCGCCAAACGGGTCGCTCATGATGATTTCTTCGCTACCTTCACTGCCCATGAATTCACCTGCGCTGAACAAGTCAATACCCGTTACCTTCAGCTTGGTTGACGTCAGCGAGCCGGTGTAGCGTCCAATGCCGAATTGCGCCAGGTGGTTGGCCGCGACTTTGGCCTGCTCAAACAGCGGTGCCACCAGCCCGTAAGCAATGCCCCGGTGCGCCGCGCATTCGCCCACGCTGTAAATGCGTGCGTCGGTGGTGGTTTGCATGGTGTCGTTGACCACAATGCCCTTATTGCAGTGGATGCGCATGGACTCGGCCAGCGCGGTGTTGGGCCGAATGCCAACGGCCATCACCACCAAGTCGGTGGCCAGCTCTGTGCCGTCTTTGAATTTGATCGACGCTACGCGCCCGTCTGAGTTACCGACCAGCTCTTGGGTCTGCGCACCCATTAAAAACTTCAGGCCACGCGCCTCAAGCGACTTTTGCAGCAGCCCGCCAGCCACGCTGTCAAGCTGGCGTTCCATCAGCGTTGGCATCACGTGCACCACACTCACGTCCATGCCGCGCAGCATCAAGCCGTTGGCGGCTTCCAGGCCGAGCAGGCCGCCACCAATCACAACAGCTCTTTTGTATTTATTCGATGCGTCAATCATCGCGTTGGTGTCAGCAATGTCTCGGTAAGCAATCACGCCATCGAGGTCCTTGCCAGGGATGGGCAAAATGAACGGGTTAGACCCGGTGCACATCAGCAGGCGGTCATATTCCACCCCAATGTGTCCGCCATTGCCGTCGTCAGCCCGCACGATGCGCTTGACGCGGTCAACCTCCACCACTTTTTTGCCTGCATGCAGCGTGATGTGGTTTTCTTTGTACCAGTCCCAGCTGTTGAGGACGATTTCGTCAAGCGTTTGCTCCCCAGCCAACACCGGGCTTAGCAAAATTCGGTTGTAGTTGGGGTGCGGTTCTGCACCAAAAACGGTAATGTCGTAAAGCTCAGGCGCAATCTTGATCAACTCCTCCAGCGTTCTCACGCCCGCCATACCGTTGCCTACCATCACCAATTTCGATTTTTTCATTGCACCTGCCCAAAATGATGCTTGGTTAGCCTGCAAGCAACGTGCCATTGATACTGGGCATGTAAAAGGCATCGCGCACCAAAGTGGGGCGGTAATTGCGTCGGTTCAACTTGCGCTGCAATGAGGTTTTTTCAGGGGAAATTTCAGCCTGGTGCGTGCGCTTTACAGGCTTTTAAGAGCGTCATGGTAGCGCTCACCAGAGTCTTATCATAGTATGATTGAGCTGGAATATTAACCGCCAACTGAAGGCTCGCCGTCTTGTTTTTGTCCTTTGAGAGCGTGTAGAAATGCCACTGTCCGACTTGTTTCAGCTTGATAACCGTTTGGCTTTGATCACGGGCTCCTCAGGGGGAATTGGCCTGGCGCTGGCGCGTGGGCTGTGCCAAGCGGGCGCGACAGTGGTGCTTAACGGGCGCGACGAAGCCAAGCTGGCAGCGGCGTGCGCGTTGCTGCAAAACGAAGGCTACAAGGCGCACGCTCGCGGCTTTGACGTCACCAATGCCGCTGCCGTAAAAGCGGCGGTTGAAGACATTGAGACCACCATTGGCCCACTAGACATTCTGATCAACAACGCCGGCATGCAGCGCCGCGCGCCGCTCGAAGACTTCACTACCGAGCATTGGCACCAGTTGATGCAAACCAATCTTGACAGCGTTTTTTTGGTGGGACAAGCAGTCGCCAAGGCAATGATCGTGCGCAAGGCGGGCAAAATTATTAACATTTGTTCAGTGCAGAGCGAGCTGGGTCGCCCTGCCATCGCGCCCTACATGGCCAGCAAAGGTGCTGTAAAAATGCTGACCAAGGGCATGGCGATTGACTGGGGCCCGCACGGCTTGCAAGTTAACGGCTTGGGCCCGGGTTACTTTAAAACCGAGCTGAACGACAAGTTGGTGGCTGACGAGAAATTCAGCGCGTGGCTGATCAACCGAACCCCGACCCGGCGCTGGGGCGAGGTTGACGAATTGGTTGGCGCAGCCGTATTTTTGGCCAGCAAAGCGTCGAGCTTTATGAACGGCCATATTTTGTATGTCGACGGCGGCGTTACCGCCACGCTTTAATTTAACTGACTTGATTTTTGAGGACTGCTATGCGCGCTTTGGTTTGTCACGCTCCCCACGACTTGCGCCTGGAAGAAGCGCCTGCCAGCGAATTAGGCGCTAAAGAGCTGCGGGTTCGGGTTGCGTACGGCGGTATTTGCGGGTCAGATTTACATTACTTTCAGCATGGCGGTTTTGGCACAGTCAGGCTTAAAGAGCCGATGGCGCTCGGGCACGAAGTCTCCGGCACCATCGAGGCTGTGGGTGTCGATGTCAAGGGCTTTGCGGTGGGCCAGCGCATTGCTATTTCTCCATCGCGTCCGTGCGGGCAGTGCAAGTTTTGCCTTGAAGGCGCGCCTAACCATTGCCTGCACATGCGCTTTTACGGCAGTGCGATGCCGTTTCCGCACATTCAAGGTGCCTTTCGCGAGCAACTGGTTATTGATGCGTCTCAAGCGCATTTAATTGCCGATTCGCTAAGCCTGTCGCACGCGGCGCTGGCCGAGCCACTGTCGGTGGGGCTGCACGCCATTAACCGCGCGGGCGGCGTGTTTGGCAAGCAGGTGTTGGTGACGGGTTGTGGCCCGATTGGCTCGCTTTTAATAGCAGGTTTGAGGCGCGCGGGCGCAGCGCGGATTGTGGCGGTGGACATTGCCGATTTACCGCTGGCTTGCGCTAAAAAAATGGGTGCTGACGAAATCATCAATTTAGCTACCCAGCCTGACGGACTGGCACCGTATGCAGCAGACAAAGGGCAGTTTGACGTGATGTTTGAGGCGTCAGGCACCGAAAAAGCGCTGCGAGCGGGGATGGAAGTGATAGCGCCGCGCGGTGTGCTGGTGTCCGTTGGCTTGGGCGGCGACGTTACGCTGCCACTCAATATGCTGGTTGCCAAAGAAATTGAGCTGCGCGGAACGTTCCGCTTTCATCCTGAGTTCGCAGTGGCAGTTGGCTTTTTAAACAGCGGCTTGATCGACGGCGAAGCGGTGATTTCGCACACCGTTGCTTTTAACCAGGCTACAGAAGCGTTTGCCTTGGCTGGCGACAAAACCCGAGCCATGAAGGTGCAGATCGACTTCACGGCATTGAGCAGCGCTGATGCCTAAGCGCCTGACCAAAGCGGTGCTTGATCCACCGCAGTAAGGTCGGTTAACCACGGCCAACAAACGGCATGTTGGTGGCCATTACCGTCGCAAAC
>JANOWB010000154.1:0-6751 GCA_031417695.1 Polaromonas sp. | reverse complement strand
GGCATCATGCAGTGGTTTTGGTACAGCAGCGACCGCCGCCGCGAGCGTTTTGTGAAAATTTGCGAAGACCGCGACGTGCAGCAACTCACTTTTGAGTCCTACATGAACAAAAAACTGGTACGCAAAAAACCCATGGCACATGTGCGTATTTTCTTCAAAGACATGGGCCACTTGCTGGGTCTGGCCAAGGTTTGACCACCGCGCTTGCAGCTAACTGTGCGCCATGAATGAGGCACTGGCGCAGTTCTTTTTAAGTGGTCGCGTAGTCGATGTAGCTATAGCGATTACGCTGCTCGAGGGTTTGGCGTTAGCGGCCTACCACCGCGCAACAGGCCTAGGTGTTGCACCCGCAAACTTTGCTATCAATATGGTGTCGGGCTTGTGCTTGATGCTGGCCCTGCGAGCTGCTTTAACGGGCTCTAGCTGGATGATGGTGGCGCTGTTTTTAAGCGCTTCTGGCGCAGTGCACGCGGTGGATATCTGGCGCCGCTGGCAGCGGTAGTTACGCCAGCTTAAGGTCTAGGTTCAATGGCAATTGAACTACCCATTCCAAAACATTCTCACCGCAGCAGGGTTGTGCACCGACGTGAATATTTGGGAATGAGAGGAAGCCGCCAAGCAAACGCCCGGCCGCTTCCTCAACGCATCACGCTGCTTTTTTAACGTAGGCGCTGCACCAGCCGGCGGCTGCTACTTGCTTACCTGCAAACAGCGGGCACGGGCCAGCTGCATCTTTGGCTTTGCCGGCGTACAACTGGCAGTTGCCGCAGTTTTGCTCTTTGGCGTGCTTCGGGTACTTCTTGGCGTCTACCTTGGTGGTGTTGGCAACGTAACCCAGGCCAACGGCTGCCGGGTCTTTTTCGTCGACCATGGCCGGGGCTTGCGCCAAGGCTTGGGTGGCTGCGCCGGTGGCGGCTGAAATGGCTACGAGCTGCATAAAAATGCGGCGATTGCTGGTGGTCATGGTGATTACAAGTTAGTTACAGAAGCCCAAACTATGCCATAAATGACTGCCGGGTTCAGATAGATACCCCATAGTCGCAGCGGGCAGATCAACTATCTGCAGGCGTTTTCAGGGGTTTTCTGTGCGCTATGGGGCCGTATTTTCAAGCTAATAATCAGTTTTAACCAATAAATACGGGCGTGAGCAGCTACTGTAATAATAGCAGTTTAATGCTGCTTCACGGCCGGGGGGGTTGCTTTGCGCGCCTCGTACCGGCGCATCAGCGGGGTCACCGACACCCCATGCACCACCACCGAGCACACCACCACCGCCAGCGTTACCGACAGCAGTTGCTGCGCCAGGCCGCGCTCCAGGCCATGATTAATGGCGTACAGCAAGTAGTAAAGCGAGCCAATACCGCGAATGCCAAACCACGCCATCAAAGCCCTCTGGCCCGGTTTGGCGTCTGTGCCCAGCAAGCCAATGGCCACAGCTACCGGGCGAATTACCAAAAACAGCAGCGGCACAAACCACAAAAACCGCACGTCAAACTTCACGCTGGCCAGCAACACGCCCACC
The DNA here is from genome assembly GCA_031417695.1 of Polaromonas sp. Classification (GTDB taxonomy): domain Bacteria; phylum Pseudomonadota; class Gammaproteobacteria; order Burkholderiales; family Burkholderiaceae_C; genus Polaromonas. The sequence continues at coordinate 5,229 of JANOWB010000154.1, read as the reverse complement.
ACCAGCACCATGGCCACTTCGGCAAAACTGTCGAGCTGGCTGTTAAAGCGTTCGACTTGCCGCATCATGTGGGCGGGGGCCTGGCTGCCCGTGGCGCGGGCGTCTTCGGCGCTCAGGTCCGGCGGCGCGGCTGGTGCAGTTGGCGCGGTGGGTGCGGTGGGCACGGTGACAGCCTTGTGGTCGTCAATGCGCCGCAGCGCAACCCCAGCCGCAAACACCGCCAAAAACCCATACGTCAGGCACAGCAGCGCTACGCCGTAGGTCAGCGCAATTAACCCCAGCGCAATGAATTCGTCAGACCCCAGCGCTTCACGGTGTTGAGTGCGCAAATAAATAATCGCCCGGCCCACCAAAGCGCCCAATACATAACCAATAGCCAAGCCGCCCGCCACTGCCCACAACACATCAATGGCCCACCAGCGCCACCCGCTGTCACCCAACTCATGCAGCCCCAGCAGCCCCAGCCCGAGCATGACAAACGGAAACGCCGTGCCATCGTTGAGCCCGCCCTCACCCGTCAGGCCCAGCCGCAAGCGGTCGCGGTCAGTGGTGTCAGCCATTTGCACGTCAGACGCCAGCACTGGGTCAGTCGGCGCCAAAATACCGCCCAGCAACACCGCAGCGCCCAGCGGCAAATTCAGCATCCACATGCCAGCAACCGTGATTAAGCCCACGGTAATCACCATCGACACGGTGGCCAGCTGCACCGGTATGCGCCAGCGACTGTCTTTTTTCTTTAGCTCAAACTTCATGCCAACAGTAAACAGCGAAATCAGAAGCGCGACCTCTGCCAGCCGCTCTAGCAGCAGCGTGTTTTTAAAAACATCAAGCTTGAGCAAATGCCAGCCCAACGGGCCAATGGCCACGCCCGCGGCCAAGTACAGCATGGCAGCGCTCATAGGCAGCCGGGCAATAAAAGAGCCGCCCAGGGTTTTAGCGATCAGCAGCACGCCAAACACAATGCAGCCCAACGTGAAGGCTTCGTTGGCGTTCATCCACCAAGGCTAGTTGCAAATCGCGCGCAGCAGTGTGCAGCACTTACCTCGTTAGCTGTAGGTCACCAGCCCGAGAGTTTTTTCATGCTGAAGTGCACGTCTGGCGAATCAGGCGGGGCGCTGGCGCTGGTGTCTTTCCACACGCCGGTGACTTCGCGGCCGCAGGTGCCTTCCGTCAGCTGGCCGTTCCACGTACCTGAAATGCTGGTGTTGTTGCTGGACTCGTCCAAAATAACAAAGCTGTCTTCCACGTCGCCCGCCAGCGCAGCTTTGGCGGCGTGGCCATCTTTGGCGTTTTGCGGCGCGGGCAGCTTGCGTGTGACCACGCCTTGCAGGCTGTCAGAAAATTCTTCGTGCTTTTCCAGCAGCAGGGTGGCGTAGGCGGGCAGGCCAGCGGGCGGTTGAAAGAAGGTGACCTGCCACAGGCCGTACAGCTGCGGGGCTTTGATGTCTTTGACAGCTGCGCAGGCTGTTTTGGATGTTTGAGGGGCTTTTTGAGTGCTGTTTTGAGCTATAGCCAAATGAATATGGGCGCAAGCAGCTACTAAAATAATAGCAATTTGCTTCAGCGTACGTGTGTGGATTTGTGCGCTTGCGTGCATGGTTATTCCCAAGCGGGTGCTTGCGCTGTTGAAAGCGCTGCGGCTTTGGCCGTCGCTTGCACTGCAGCAGCGTCCAGCGCGCGCTGGGCAAACTCTGCCCGCAGCGCTTTGATTTTTTCGCGCGGGTCTTCTCGGGCGGTCTCTTTGTTCAACGCCATCTCGGCAATAAATCGGCTCGGTAGCCCGGCAATCGTGTCGCGGCCCTTTTTGCGGCGGCGTAGCCAGTTCACGGCCAATGTGCGCTGTGCGCGTGTGATGCCTACGTACATCAGGCGGCGCTCTTCCTGCAGGCGCACGGCGATGTTTTCTTCGCTATCGCCATCATCCATTTTGAAAGGCAGCAGCCCTTCGTTCACGCCTGCCAGCACCACATGCGGCCACTCCAGCCCCTTGGCCGCGTGCAGGGTCGACAGCGTGACCACGTTCTGGTCACCTTCACGTTCGCTCAGCGTTGATAGCAGGGCGATGCTTTGCACGACTTCCAGCATGGTCTTGGTCGGCGCGGTGATGACATTGCCGATCGCCTCTTCATCGTCCTGCCCACCGCAGCGCTGCGCCATCCACTCGCAAAAATCCATCACGTTGGTCCATTTGGCGGCGGCGATTTTTTCGCTGTCTTCACCGTCGTACAGGTTTTTTTCGTAATCGATTTCTTTCAGCCAGTCTTTTAAAAACACCAGCGCGTCCTCTGCGCCAACAGTACGCTTGGCGCGGTATTCCAAGTCGTTCAGGTAGCGGCCAAATTCGTGCAGGCTGGCCACAGCTTTGGCGGGCAAGATCGAGCCGAGCGAGTTGCTGAACAGCGCTTCAAACAAGCTCAATTTGTACTGGCTGGCAAACGTTCCCAGCCCACCTAGTGTGGTGTGGCCAATGCCGCGCTTGGGCGTGGTCACGGCGCGCATAAAGGCCGGGTCGTCGTCGTTGTTGGCCAAAAGGCGCAGCCAGCAGCACAAATCTTTAATTTCAGCCCGGTCAAAAAAGCTTTGCCCGCCCGACACCTTGTACGGGATGTTGGCTTTGCGAAAGGCTTTTTCAAACGGTTTTGCCATGTGGTTGGCACGGTACAGCACGCAAAAATCTTTCCATTCCCGGTACTGCCCGCCTGCGGCTTGCAGCGTGCCTTCAGCGCGCAGGCTCTGGATGCGTGCCACCACTCTAGAGGCCTCGTGCTCTTCACTGTCGCAGTCCACCACCCGCACCGGCTCGCCTTCACCCAGCTCGCTGAAAAGCGTTTTGGGGAACAGCTTGGGGTTGGGTGCAATCACATTGTTGGCGGCGCGCAAAATCGCGCTGGTAGAGCGGTAGTTTTGCTCTAGTTTCACTACTTTCAGGTTTGGGTAATCAACCGGCAGCTTTTTCAGGTTGTCCAGCGTGGCGCCGCGCCAGCCGTAAATCGACTGGTCGTCGTCACCCACGGCGGTGAATCTGCCGCGCTCGCCGACCAAACATTTCAATACCTCGTACTGCGTGGCATTGGTGTCCTGGTATTCATCGACCAGCACATGGGCCAGAGACTCTTGCCATTTGTTGCGCACCGCATCGTGCTGCTGCAACAATTTCAATGGCAGGCCAATCAAGTCATCAAAGTCCACGCTTTGGTAGGCGGTCAGGCGCTCTTCATATCGCGCCATGATGCGGGCGGTCAGGGCTTCTTCTTCACCACTGGCAATTTTTGATGCTTGTTCGCTGTTCAACCCCATGTTCTTCCAGCGGCTGATCGTCCATTGCCACTGCCGGGCTGTAGCAGCATCAGTACCGCCACCTGCATCTTTGATGATGCTGGTCACGTCGTCAGTGTCCAGAATCGAAAATTGCTTTTTCAGGCCCAACACCTCACCGTCTTGGCGCAGCATGCGCATACCCAGAGAGTGAAAAGTGCAAATCAACACGCCCTTGGCAGAGCGGCCCATCAGCTTTTTGGCTCGCTCCCGCATTTCAGCCGCGGCCTTGTTGGTGAAGGTAATGGCCGCGATTTGCTCGGCCTTCAGGCCCGACTGAATCAAGCGCCCAATCTTGTGCGTAATCACCCGCGTCTTGCCCGAGCCCGCACCCGCCAGCACCAAGCAAGGGCCGTGCATGTAGTTAACAGCTTCTTGTTGCGCCAGGTTCAGGCCATCGGCCAGGAAGTCTTGCATTCAGGGGGATCGATTCAGGGAGTTGGTTTTGCCGAATGGCGGTGGACGAGATTCAGCAGATCAGGCTCAGAATCATAACGGGCAGGCGTTAGTGCATATTGCCAGTTGCAGCAACTAATGTGCACAAATAATGCCCAAACACCGCTGTTAAAACAGTCGAAATTGGGGTTACGGGTGTCTTGGCCAGCCTGAAAAGCCACAAAACATGCCTTTTCACCCATGTTTTAGACCTCTAGCCGAATAAAATCGGGCGCAAACAGCTATTTATTTAATAGCGTTTTGTTTGCTTTTTACACCTCTAGCCTCCCATGCTCGCCATTCTCCTCGTCACTTTCCCCTTCTTCGCGCTGGTGCTGTGCGGCTACGTTGCGGCGCGGTATGCGTGGTTGCCTTACGCGGCGATTGGCGGGCTAAACACCTTTGTGCTGTACTTTGCGCTGCCGTGCATGTTGTACCGCTTTGGCAGCTCAACGCCGATTGCGCAGTTGCTGGATGTGAGTTTGATGGCGGTGTATTTGGCCTGCGCATTAGTGATGGTCGGCTTCACGATCGCGGTAACGCACCGCGGCCGCATTGGCTGGAACGACGCTTCGTTTGGCGCGCTGGTTGGCGCGTTTCCCAATACCGGTTTTATGGGTGTGCCGCTGCTGGTAGCGTTGCTCGGCGCCAAGGCTGCAGGCCCAGCGATTGTGTCGATTGTGATTGACCTTGTGATCACGAGCTCGCTGTGCATTGCGCTGTCGCGTCTGGATTCAGCGGGCGAGGCAATAGAGGGCGGGGCGGGGGCGGGTGGCGCGAGCATGGCAGCTAAAAACGCGCTGAAAGGCGTGGCCAAAAACCCGATGCCGTGGGCGATTTTGGCGGGTGCTGTGGCGTCGGCGTTTCAATTCACGCTGCCGCTGCCCGTGGCGCAAACCGTGGGCTTGCTGGCCGATGCCGCATCGCCAGTTGCTTTGTTCACCATTGGCGCAGTGCTTGCCCGCTCGCAAGCTACCGCCACGGCCACCACGCCGTTTGATGAATATGTGCCGGTTGTGCTGATCAAGCTCGTGCTGCACCCCGTGCTGCTGCTGCTGATGGGCCTGGTGGCAATTCGCTTGGGCTTGCCGCTAGACCGGTTCGCACTAACGATAGTGGTGCTGGTGGCGGCATTGCCCAGCGCCAGCAACGTCGCCATGCTGGCAGAGCGCTTTGGCGCAGACAACGGCCGCATTGCGCGGATTATTTTGCTGTCAACGGTGCTGGCGTTTTTTACTTTTTCTGGGGCTGTGGCGTTGCTGGTTTGATGCCTTTAGGTGGGTGAAGCAACTTTCAAAACCATAAAAAAGCCGCGCAGAACTTGCGTCCGCGCGGCTTTGTCAATTCAGTTGAGTTGAGTTAACCCAGGCTACTGCCCCGGCGAGCCAATCGCAGTTGGTGCCGCTGTTTGTGCAAATCCGCCCAGCACGCCGACTGCAGCGGCTTTGTAGGCGGGCGATGAAGTCGATACACCATCCC
>JANOWB010000153.1:0-9389 GCA_031417695.1 Polaromonas sp. | reverse complement strand
GTCCATGGTGGCAGCGCCGTCGTGAACTTCACCAATTTTGTGGTTCACGCCGGTGTAAAACAAAACGCGTTCGGTGGTGGTGGTTTTACCAGCATCGATGTGGGCAGAAATACCGATATTGCGGTAGTTTTCAATGGGGGTTGCGCGGGGCATATTCTTAACTCCAAAAATGATTCAATTCGCTACGACGTCCTTGACGCGCCAAAGATCGGCGGCCCTACGGCGTAGCGAGCAGGATGCAGTGCTAGGCGGACGGAGCACAGAAACCGGAGCGACCTTCAGGGTCGTGAGGATTTTGAGCACCGCCCAACGACGCAATGCGCCTGCGCAGTAGCCGCTCTTAAAAGCGGAAGTGGCTGAATGCCTTGTTCGCTTCTGCCATGCGGTGAACTTCGTCACGCTTTTTCATGGCACCGCCGCGGCCTTCGGTGGCTTCCATCAGCTCATTGGCCAAGCGCAACGACATTGACTTTTCACCACGCTTTTTAGCGGCTTCTTTCAACCAGCGCATGGCCAAAGCCATACGGCGTACGGGGCGAACTTCGACCGGCACCTGGTAGTTAGCACCACCCACGCGGCGGGATTTCACTTCAACCATTGGCTTGATGTTGCCCATGGCCATGTGAAAGGCCTCAAGCGGGTCTTTGCCCGGGTTTTTCTTTTCAATGAACTCAAGCGCACCATAAATGATGCGTTCTGCAACGGCTTTTTTGCCGCCTTGCATGATGACGTTCATGAATTTGGCGAGATCGACATCACCAAATTTAGGATCCGGAAGAATTTCACGTTTAGGGACTTCGCGACGACGTGGCATGTTTTCACCTCTTTGCTTCAGTTGGCATCAATTACTTAATGCCGCGAAAACCATTGGGTTTTCACTTACTCGACCTTAAAAACGGGATTGTTTCTTTGGGTCACTACGCTGGTTTTTCTGCGCCATGCAGAAAAGCAGCACCTTTTATGTTTTTTAAAAAGCTTGTTTTGCTTTTTGGCAAGAGTTACTTGACCTTTGGCTTTTTCGCACCGTACTTGGAGCGAGACTGCTTGCGGTCTTTCACGCCTTGCAAGTCGAGCGATCCACGAACGATGTGATAACGCACACCGGGCAAGTCCTTGACACGACCGCCACGAACCAGCACTACGCTGTGTTCCTGCAGGTTGTGGCCTTCGCCGCCGATGTAGGAAATGATTTCAAACCCGTTGGTCAAGCGCACTTTGGCGACTTTACGCAGAGCGGAGTTTGGCTTTTTAGGCGTCGTGGTGTACACACGTGTGCACACACCGCGGCGCTGCGGAGAGTTCTGCATAGCAGGACTCTTCGACTTGATGACCTCGACCTCACGGCCTTGGCGCACTAGCTGGTTAATGGTTGGCATTTAAAAACGTCCCTAAAACGTAATGTTTCGTCATGTTTAACGTGAATTCTTCGTTCAGTATTTGCAAAAACTGAAGTGACTAATTGTCGGATTAGCCACGAAAACGAATTCATCTCTGGAATTCCAGAAAAGCCTACGAGTGTAGCAGTTTCAGGTTTTCAAGGCAAATTTGCTTATTTGATCCACAACCTAACCGCATCCCAAGCCCGGCCAATCACCCCCGCCTCTTCAACCGCCTCCAGTGCATAAAGCGGCGTTTCTGCCACCACGACAGGGTTGTCGCCTGACGTGATTTTCAGGCTGCCGATGGCTTGGCCTTTGATGAAGGGGGCGACCAGCGGCTCGGGGCGGGCGACGACGGTTTTTAGTTTGGCTGCGCTGCCCGCAGGTACCGCCACCACTATCGCGTTGGCCTGGCCCAGTTTGACCACGTTGCTTTTACCCTTCCACACATTCGGGCTGGCCACCACCTGACCTGCGTCGAACAGCTTGACCGCCTCGAATGCGGTGTAGCCCCAGTTAAGAAGCTTTTGCGATTCGTTGGCTCTGGCGCTGTCACTCGCTGTGCCCAGCACGATGGCCAGCAGGCGGCGTGGGCCGGGCGCTCCCGCTGCACCCAGGTTGGGAAAGTCGCGCTTGGCAGTCGCAATCATGCAGTAGCCGGCGGCTTCGGTGTGGCCAGTTTTCAGGCCGTCGACGCTGGGGTCGCGGAACAGCAGGGTGTTGCGGTTGGTGTCGTTGGCGGCGGGTGTGCCGGGGTAGCGGTATTTTTTTATCGCTGAAAAGCCGACGTATTCAGGGAAGTCGCGCATCAGTCGGATCGACAAAATGCTTAAATCTCGTGCGGTAGTGGTGTGGCCAGGCTCGGTCAAGCCTTCCGGGTTTTTGTAGCTGGTTTTGGTCATACCCAGCGCTTTGGCCTGTTCGTTCATCATTTGCACAAATTTTTCAGCCGTGCCGCCCACGCCTTCGGCCAGCGCCATGGTGGCGTCGTTGCCTGACTGCACAACCATGCCTTTGATCAGGTCTTCAACCGGCACGAGCATTTTGGGGTCAATGAACATGCGTGAACCCGGCATTTTCCAGGCGCGTTCGCTGACCGGCAGGGTTTGCTTTAGCTCGATTCTTTTTGATTTAAGTGCCTCAAACACCAAGTACTCGGTCATCAGCTTCGTCAATGACGCGGGCTCTAGCGGCGCGTCAATGTCTTTAGCGGCCAAAATTTGACTGGCCGTGACGTCTAGCAGCAGATAGGCGCGGGCGGCGAGTTCGGGCGGCTGGGGGGCTTGGGCAAAAACAGTGGTGCAAGCAAACACGAACAAGCCGAGGGCGGCTTTGGAAAAGCTGAACATGAACGAATCCGATGACTAAGAAGACTAGATAAAAAGCTAGACAAGAGTAGAAGACAGGTGGCGCACCACCAGGCTTTTAAGGAGCGGTAATTGTCCGTGAAAGAAATGCCCTCCCCCCGGCACAACCGTAACGGGAAGTGATTGCGGCCGCGCCCAGTCCATCACGGCGCTCAGTTCAACCGTGTCGTCAAGCTCGCCGTGAACAACGATAGTTTTGCCGTGCGCGGCAACATCAATCGGCGCGGCAATGCTGCGGCTGACGCTGGTGCCAACAAGCACCAGTTTGTCGATTTGCCTTGCAGCGTGCAGTTTGGCAAACGCATGGGTGGTGACAAAAGCGCCGAATGAAAACCCCGCCAAACACAGCGCACCGGTTGGCGCCAGTTGCGCGGCAACGGCCAGCATGTCGTCTAGTTCGCCCCGGCCTTCGTCGTGTGCGCCTTGCGTTGCGCCCACGCCGCGAAAGTTAAACCGCACTGCCGTCCAGCCGCATTGGGTAAAAGCTCGAGCCAGCGTTTGCACCACCTTGTTGTCTAGCGTGCCGCCAAACAGCGGGTGCGGGTGGGCAATGACGGCCACGCCCTTGGATGTCTGCGAATCAGCAGGCAAATCGATAGCGACTTCAATGGCACCTGCGGCACCTTGAACGGTTGATTTTTGGGTATGCGCGTTCACAAAAAGAGTTTTATTGAGCTGTATTTGCTATTAAATAAGGAGCTGCTTGCGCCCGTATTTATTGGGCTAAAGACCTAAAATGCACTGAAAAACAGCCAAAAACCGCACTTTTAAGACCTTCAGCACTTTTTAAGCACCTATTTACCGATGTTGGCCGGCGTGACCAAACGCTCCACCACTCGGCCGTTTTTCAGGTGCGACTCCACAATTTCGTCAATGTCGTGCTCGTCCACATAGGTGTACCAAACCGCCTCGGGGTACACCACCGCTAACGGCCCGGCAGCGCAGCGGTCCAGGCAACCGGCTTTGTTCACGCGGACTTGGCCCGGGCCTGACAAACCCGCCGCTTTGACCAGTGATTTGCAGCGGTCAAAACCAGCTTGCGCGTTGTGTTTGGCGCAGGCGTCTTTGCCGGGTTCACGCTCGTTCAGGCAAAAGAAAATGTGCCGCTGGTAATAGGAATCAGCTGCTGTGGCGGGGCCGGTGGGGGGTGTGCTCATGCCCTGATTTTACTGATCACAGCTGCGCGGCTTTGTCACTGCTTGATAACCTTGCCAACAAGTACGCCAGCGCGGCGTACGGCCACAGCCAGCCCAGCCACTGGGCCACGCCATGAAAACGAATAAATCGGCCCTGTTCCCAGGTTTGCAGGGTTTGGGCGAAGTAGGCGCTTGTCTGTGCCTGGTTGAGTAGCGCGAGTTGCGCGCACAGGGCCAACAGCGCAAACGCCGCCGCGCCGCGCCGCCGCAGCGGCAGCATGATCACGCACAAAATCGCCGCCAGCACCATGCCTACGCGCACCGGCGCGTCTAGCCAGGCCCACGCATGTTCGGGCCCGTAGCTCAGCGCGGCAGACAGCGCAGACATCGCCAGCCCAGCGGCCAACATGCTGACCGCAAAAATAGCCCGCTGCATGGCGGTGCGAATCACGCAGTAGCCCAGCAGGCACGGAATCAACGCGCCAAGCGCCACGCACAGCAACTCTGCCCCTGGCACCAGCGGCTGCAGCTCAATTTCACGCACCGGCAGCCACACCAAAAACGGCGTGCCTTCAAGCACGCCAGCCAGCGCGGCTTCCAGGCGCTCAAACACCTGGCCCAGCCCCATTGGCACCGCGGCCGGGAAAAGCAGCGCCACCGGCCACAGCACCAACAGCGCCAGCGCGCCGCGCGCATCGCGTGAAAACCAGCGCTGCCGAAAAGCGCTCCACCGCGTCATGACGCCGAGTTTTTGCAGCAGCCCCGCCCCGCACGCCCCCAACAGCGCGCCGACTGCATTCAAAGCCAAATCAAGGTTAGACGGAATGCGCGATGGCAAATAGTTTTGCAGCGTTTCCATCACCACCGACAGCGCTGCCGCCCCCAGCACGGCGAACCCGATAGGCCATAACTTGCGCGCGCTGCGCATGCTGGACAGCGCCAGCAAAAAGCCCAGCGGCGCGTAGCCCAGCACATTGGCGCCAATGTCAAACCAGGTCCAGTACCTGGGCAGCGGTTCGGTCAGGAAGCCAAAAGGTGAAATGCCCTGATTTCGCCAGTCGGTAAAGGGGTACAGGCTGGCGTAAACAATCACGCAGAGGGTGGCCAGGGCCAGCGGCCAAGAGAGACTGGGCGACCCCCTATCGTCTTCACTTCGCTGCGCTTCGTGTAATTCCTTTTCCCCCTGAGAAATAGGCAACCCCTTATCGTTCTCACTTCGCTGCGCTGCGTGTAGTGCCTTTTCCCCCTGCTGGGGACGGCGCGAGGCATCCGGCAAAGCCGGCCTGCCCGCGTCTGCTTGGCCGTTCGGGGAAGCGGAGGAATTCGGGGAATTCGGGGTCACGGCCATGTTCCAAACGGGCGTTAAAACGGCTTCACGATTACCAGCACCACGGCGGCTACCAGCATTAACACAGGGGCTTCGTTAAACCACCTAAACCACACGTGGCTTTTGGCGTTTTGCATGGCGACAAACTGGCGGTGAATGCGGCCGCACAGGTGTTGGTAGCCGATGGCCAGCACCACTACCGCCAGCTTGGCGTGCATCCAGCCACTGCCTTGGCCTATGCCGTAGGCGAGCCACAGCCACACACCCAAACCCACTGCTGGCACTGACAAAATCTGCGTGAACCGCAGCAGCTTTCGCGACATCAGCAGCAGGCGCTCGCGCTCGGCAATGCTGCCTGCGGGCACCATGGCCAGATTCACGAAAATCCGGGGCAAGTAAAACAGGCCCGCAAACCAGCTGGCCACAAAAACGATGTGAAATGATTTAACCCAAAGCATGAGCTGAGTTTAGTCGCCAGACAGACGCAGCGCGCTCAACCCGTCGGTCAAAAGTTGAGCTTGCTGGTTAATCGAATGCTATTTGAATGCTATTTGAATGCTATTTTATTAATAGCTGCTCGCGCCCATATCAATTGGGCTAACAGCTTAAAACAAGCAGATTATTTCTCTGCAAACGCCCGTTCAATCACGAAGTCGCCGGGCTTCGAGGTGGTGCCTTCTTTAAAGCCCTTGTCCTCCAGCATCACTTTGAGGTCTTTCAGCATGCCGGGGCTGCCGCAAATCATTACGCGGTCTGTGGCGGCGTCTAGCGGCGGCAGGTTGAGGTCGGCAAACATTTTGCCGTTGGCCATGAGGTCAGTCACCCGGCCCATGGTGCGGTAGGACTCGCGCGTTACCGTCGGGTAGTACAGCAGTTGTTTGGCAATCATCTCACCCAAAAACTCGTGCTGCGGCAGGTGCTCGGTCACCAGGTCGTGGTAGGCCAACTCGTCTTTTTCACGCACGCCGTGTACCAGCACCACTTGCTCAAAAGCTTCGTAAGTTTCCGGGTCGCGGATGATGCTCATGAACGGGGCCAGACCGGTGCCAGTCGACAGCAAATACAGGCGCTTGCCGGGCAGCAAGTAGTCAATCAGCAGCGTGCCGGTGGGCTTTTTGCCGACGATGACCGTGTCACCCACCTGGATGTGCTGCAGGCGCGACGTGAGCGGGCCGTCGGGCACCTTGATGCTTAAAAACTCCAGATGGTCTTCGTAGTTCGCGCTAACGATGCTGTAGGCGCGCAGCAGCGGCTTGTCATTGACCTTCAGGCCAATCATGGTGAAGTGGCCGTTGCTAAAGCGCATGGACTCGTCGCGTGTGGTGGTGAAGGTAAACAATTTGTCGGTCCAGTGGTGGACGGACAGCACACGTTCTTCGTTGAAAGCGCTCATGAGGGTGGGGGTTCTGAGAAGGGGAAAACCCTAGAGTTTAACGTCGGGTAGCCATTACATAGCGAAGTGGTCAAACGACTTGAATTGCGCTGCAACGGGCTTGCCGTTGCCATCTACCAGCCGCAAACCGGGCTCGCTTTGAATCACGCCGATTCGCGTGACGGGCGTTTGGCTGCTGGCGGCTGCGGCTTGTACTGTTGCCCGCATGGCGGGTGGCGCGGTGAAGGCCAACTCGTAGTCGTCACCGCCTGAAAGTGCCATTTTTAGCTGTTTTTCAGTATCAAATTGACCTGTAGCCCAATTAATATGGGCGCGAGCAGCTATTAAATTAATAGTAGTTTCAGCGTCAATCTGCGCACCCACACCTGATGCTTTCAGCACGTGGCCCAAGTCGCCCGCCAGCCCGTCGCTGATGTCAATGCAAGATGTGGCGATGCCGCGCAGGGCTGTGCCCAGCGCGACTCGGGGAGTCGGTTGCTCCAGCCGCAGCCGGGCCGCTGCCAGTACTTCAGGCGGCAACTCAAGCTTGCCTTGCAGCGCCTCAAGCGCCAAGCGAGCATCGCCTAGCGTGCCGCTGACGTAAATGTCGTCCCCCACCCGCGCGCCAGAGCGCAACAAGGCCTGGCCGCGCGGTACTTCGCCTAGCGCGGTGATGCAGATGTTAAGCGGCCCTTGCGTGGTGTCGCCGCCTATCAGCTCGCAACCGTGCGCGTCTGCCAGCGCCCACAGCCCGGCTGAGAATTCTCGCAGCCAGGCTTCGTTTATGGAAGGCAAAGCGAGCGCCAAAGTGAAGGCGACAGGCGTAGCGCCGCAGGCTGCCAGATCGCTTAAATTCACGGCCAACGCTTTGTGGCCGAGTGTGTAGGGGCTCACATCCGCAAAGAAATGTCGACCCTCCACCAGCATGTCGCTTGAGATGGCCAACTGCATGCCGGGCGTAGGGTTGAGCAGCGCGCAATCGTCGCCCACGCCAAGGGCCACGCCCACGTCAACAAGTCCTGCGGCGCGCTTGGCAGGGCGAGTGAAGTAGCGGGCGATCAGGTCAAATTCAGTCATGAGCACAAGGATACAACCCCTGCGCCATGCGATGTCATCACCTGCCTAGCCTTGCCCGTAAGCCGCATCCCCCCTAAACCGCTGCGCCGCCTGCCTCACCACCTCGGCCAGCAGCGACTCTTCAGCCTGCTTTTCGCGCAGCCAGCGGGCGTCGTTTTGGCCGCGCTCCACGCCGCTGTGCAACATGGCGAGAAACGACGACGCGCCCAGGCGCTGGGCATGCACTTCAATTTGCCTGAAGGTCAGCCAGATGTGTTCGCGCAGGGGCATGTGTTTGCCAGTGGCTGGGTCAACATACACCGCATCCAGCCCAAAGCGGCAGGCCTGAAAACGGTTGTAGGTGTAGACCAGATAGTCGTCTTCTTGCGGCATGAAGGGTTGGTCATGCATAAACCAGGCTGCCAACGCCTGCACAAAGCCCGACAGCGCGGCGGCGCGGGTCACGGTGAGCGGGGTGTCAAACACGCGGATTTCAATCGTGCCAAATTCAGGCTTGGGCCGAATGTCCCAGTAAAAATCCTTCATGCTTTTGACCACGCCGGTGCGGGTCATTTTGTCGAAGTACACCTCAAAGTCGGCCCAAGTCAGCACAAAAGGTGCGCGGCCTGACATGGGGAAGGCAAACACCGAATTGAGCCGCGCCGAGTCAAACGCGGTGTCTTGCCCCTGCACATAGGGGCTAGACGCCGACAGCGCAATAAAGTGCGGAATGTAGCGCGACATGCGGTGCAGCGTGAGCAGGGCGGTATCAGCATCAGGGCAGCCCACATGCACATGCTGGCCAAAAATGGTGAACTGTTTGGACAGGTAGCCGTATAGCTCTGACAGCTCCCGAAATCGCGGCTTGTCGTAAATGCGCCGCTCGTGCCAAGCCTGGTAAGGGTGCGTGCCGCCGCCCACCACCGCGATGTTTAATTTGTCGGCGCTTTTAACCAGCGCATCGCGAATTTGCGACAACTGCCCCAGCACTTCAGACGACGACTGGCACACGCCGGTTGATATTTCAATCATGCTCGACGTCATTTCGGGCACCACCGCGCCGGGCAGCGGCGTTTTTTTCATCAGGCGCAGCATGTCTTCGGCATACGGCGCCAAGTCGTAGTCGTGGGTGTTGACGAGTTGCAGCTCCAGCTCAACGCCGAGCGACAGTGCATTTGACTTGCCAAAGGGCTCCAGGCTGCTCATAAATCGGCTCGCTGGCTGCTGGTGGCAAGAGCGGGCTGCAACTGCAACTTGGGCGGCCGGGAGCTTTCGCCGGCCCGCGTAATGGCGAGCGTGGTCAGCACCGCGCCAAACACTTCCATGAGCAAAATAGCCGGCAGCGCAATGCTGGCTATTTGCTTGCCCAGTGTCGGCTCGGCAGCAATAAACCCCGACACCAACAGCAGCGCTACCGACGACAGCGGCGACATGGCGCAGCCCACCCACAGCGCTAGTTGCCAGCTGGCACCGCTGCCAATATTGCCCAACGCAGTGCCGGCAATTTTGGCCAGCACCCGCACCACAATCAGCACTGCCACCAGCGCGGCTACCGGGCCGCCCCAATCTGCCTGCGCCGCCACCACTGACACCAGCACAAACATCAACATGGTCAGCATGCTTGACGCCGTGCCCATTTGCCGTGGCCATGACCACGGGCGTGGGTTGAGCTGCTTGAGCAGCATGCCGCCAATCAGCGCGGCCAGCGGTGCCGAGCCGCCAAAGTTGGCCGCCAGCGCAGCGCCGGCGGCA
>JANOWB010000152.1:0-3537 GCA_031417695.1 Polaromonas sp. | reverse complement strand
CCCAGAATCAAAGCCTGTGCGCGCGCTTCGGCGTCGTGTGCGCCAGCGTCGTATAGCTCCATGTAAGCGTGGGCCATACGATCACCGTCGCCGCTGGCTTCGCTGTCAGAGACTTCAGTTTGGGCGGCCAGCAGCACCACGTCGCCTTCAATCACGTAACTGGTGGCGCTTTGCTCGGTTTCGGGCATGTCCTGCGCCACCTGCGCCATGCGCCATTGGGCGGGGATGAAAAATTCGCCGCCGTCTTCGTGCAGCGTGCCATTGAGCATGGCAAACAGCGACGACTTGCCCGCGCCATTGCGCCCCACGAGGCCGATGTTTTCGCCGGGGTTCAGGGTGACAGACGCGCTGTCAAGAATCACTTTGGCGCCGCGACGCAGCACCACATTTTTAAGGGTAATCATTGTTCAACTAATCAAGAAAAGGGACGCAAGCTGGCGTCCGGAAAAAACGCGAATCAGAATTTATTGCAGTTGCTGCCGGGTTAGCGACAACACTTGGTCTGGACCACCGCTTGTCTCGAACCATAAAGGCTCTAGCGTGGGGAAGGCGCGTTCAAAGTTGTCGCGCTCGTTGCCTATTTCCAGCACCAGCACAGCATTTTCGCTCATGTGCGCGGCAATTGTTAGAAAGACCTGCCGAATAAAGTCCATGCCGTCCGAGCCGCTGGAAATATTGCCATCAAGAGCCAGCGCAGGTTCGGCCTTGAATTCAGCCGGCAAAGCGGCCATGGTGGCGGCATTTACGTACGGCGGGTTGCACAAAATCAGGTCGTAGCCACCGTTTTTGTTGCCTCTGCAGGCAGCCAAGCCGTCAGACTCGATCAGCGTGATGCGATCTGCCAAACCATGCTTGTCAACATTGATACGCGCCACGGCGAGCGCATCAGCGCTAATGTCGGCCGCGTCAATCTCCACATCGGGGTAGGCCATGGCGGCCAACACGGCTAAGCTGCCATTGCCTGTGCACAGGTCGAGCACTCGATGGGTACTTTCGCTCAGCCACGGGTCAATGCTCTCGTCAACGATGAGTTCAGCGATGAAAGAGCGCGGAATGATCACCCGCTCATCGACATAAAACGGCACGCCTTGCAGCCACGCCTCATTCGTCAGGTAAGCCAGCGGTTTTCGGGTAGCAATTCTTGCTCCTAAAAGAGAAGCTACTCGCGCCCGATTTTCTTGGTCTACAGGCTTATTTGCCACTAAATCCAGGTCATTTAATGGCAAATTCAGTCGCCACAGCACCAACCATGCCGCCTCATCAAACGCGTTAAGCGTGCCTTGGCCAAAGCCGTTGGCCAGACTTAAGCCCGCGGCTTCAAGCTGGGCCGCAGCGTCTTCAATCAGCTCAAGGACTGTCAACGGCGAACGGGTTTGAGGGACGCTTGCACAAGCTTAAAGCACCGAAAACCCGGTGGTGCCGAATTTGGAATTTTTCTCGGCGTGTATGTCCAGCGTGATTTCAGTGAACGAGGCGATGTCGTCGTGCTCGTCTACGGGCTCGTTAGCGGCTTTTGACGCGACATGAAAGTCGTTTTCAAGGCGCCACATCAAGTTGGTAGGCGAGTCCGCGTTGGCGATGCCTTCTTTGCGGGTAACGGTGCCTTCTGCAATCATTTGCGCAATGTCTTGCTCAAAAGTTTGCGAGCCTTCGGCCATGGACTTTTCCATCGCTTCTTTCACGCCTGAAAAGTCGCCTTTCTCAATCAACTCGGCAATCAGCTTGGTGTTCAGCATCACCTCAACTGCTGGGGTACGGTTGCCGGTAACCGAGCGCAGTAGCCGCTGCGAAACGATGGCCCGCATAGCGGCGGCCAAGTCGCCCAGCATGGTGCTGCGCACTTCGACTGGGTAAAAACTCAAAATGCGGTTCAATGCCTGGTAGCTGTTGTTGGCGTGCATGGTGGCCAGGCACAGGTGGCCAGACTGGGCATAGGCAATAGCTGCCGACATGGTTTCGCGGTCGCGAATTTCGCCGATCAAAATAACGTCTGGCGCTTGCCGCAGCGCGTTTTTTAGCGCAATTTGCAGTGACTGGGTGTCGTTGCCAACCTCGCGCTGGTTCACTACTGACTTTTTGTTGGTGAACAAGAACTCAACCGGGTCTTCAATCGTCAAAATATGACCGAGTGTGGTCTCATTGCGGTGGTCCAGCATGGCCGCCAGCGTGGTGCTTTTGCCTGCGCCAGTGGCACCCACCATCAGCAGCAGGCCGCGCTTTTCCATGATCAAATCAGCCAAAATCGGCGGCACGTTCAGGCTGTCTAGGGGCGGAATGTCGACCGGAATAAACCGAATCACAAACGCAAAACTGCCGCGCTGCTTGAAGCCACTAATACGAAAATTACCCAAGCCAGTAACGGGCAGCGCCATGTTCAGTTCGCCCATTTCCCGCAGTTCTTCAATCCGTTCAGGCGGCAACACCTCAGACAGCAGCGTGATGGGCGCGTCAACCGGTAAAACCTGGTTATTGATGGGCACGGCCTGGCCATTGATTTTGATCAGCGCCGGTGAATGTGCCGACAAGTAAACGTCAGACGCTTTTTTGTCTGCCATCAGTTGCAAAATCTTTTGCATGGTGCTCATCGCTTCGCTCCTTTTGTTAACCCCCACGGCATAAATTGCCCCCACGGTCGCTCGCTTCGCGTGGCTTCCTGCCCCCCGAGGGGGCCGCTGCGCCTGCGGTCTGGCTAAGCCAGTCCCGCGGCCCCTGTATGAAAACTCAAATAAAACTAGTCGCGCAGCAAGTCATTCAAACTCGTTGTAGCTCGTGTTTTAGCATCTACTTTTTTCACAATTACCGCGCAGTACAGCGAGTATTTGCCGCCCGCTTTGGGCATATTGCCAGACACCACCACCGAACCGGCTGGCACGCGGCCGTAGCTCACGGTGTCCAGTTCGCGGTCATAAATTGGGGTGCTTTGGCCGATGTACACGCCCATCGAGAGCACCGAGTTTTCTTCAACAATCACGCCTTCAACAACTTCTGAGCGGGCGCCAATAAAGCAGTTGTCTTCAATAATGGTGGGGTTGGCCTGCATCGGCTCTAACACGCCGCCAATGCCGACGCCGCCGGAAAGATGCACGTTTTTGCCGATTTGCGCACACGAGCCAACAGCGGCCCAGGTATCCACCATGGTGCCTTCACCAACGTACGCGCCAATGTTGACGTAACTCGGCATCAAAATCGCGCCCTTGGCGATGTAGCTGCCGCGCCGGGCTACGGCGGGGGGCACCACGCGCACACCGGCAGCGCGCATTTGCGTGTCGTCGAGGTTGCTGAACTTGGTTTTAACCTTGTCGAAAAAGCCCAGGTCGCCAGCCCGCATCACGGCGTTGTCGGTCAGGCGAAAGCTCAGCAGCACGGCTTTTTTAATCCACTGGTGCACCGTCCACTGGCCAACGCCCTGGCGGGTCGCCACGCGAATATGGCCGCCGTTAAGCTGGGAAATCGTGCTTTCAATGGCCTCCAGAATGTCTTTGGGTGCGGTAGCAATGGCCAGGTTGGCCCTGTCTTCCCACGCGGCGTTGATGATGG
>JANOWB010000151.1:0-1798 GCA_031417695.1 Polaromonas sp. | reverse complement strand
CGACGGCCTAAGCCCGTTCGCTTTACCGGTACCGATGTTGGGTTGAACGGGTCAATTTCGACCACGTAACCATAGGTATTGGCCTCGTTGCGGAAGTCGCCTGTGCCGTCAGCGGCTTTGGTGGCATCAGCGGTGCAATCCCAGCGCTTGAATTGCGTGTTGGCCGCATCACTGGCGACCACGCTGGCCCAGCGGTGGTGGGCAAAGCCCGCTGCACCGGGGCGTATGCCGTTGCGTAGCAATGCCGAGTTGTCGCGCTGGGTGCGGGCAGCTGTGTCGGTGCTGCGAATAAAGTAACCCGCCCAGTTTTCTTCACAGGTCAGGTAGGTGCCCCAAGGAGTCGCACCATGCGCACAGTTGTTGACCGTACCGCGTGATTGCGTGCCAGCAGGAGAGAACAAGGTTTTCATGTAAACCGAGCCGCGCGCAGGGCCAGCAATGTCCATCGGTGTGGTGCCAGTAATGCGGCGGTTGAATGCAGAAGCTTTGACGTAGCCATACTTGCCAGCCGTCTTGCGCAGCTCAACAATGGACACACCTTGGGCTTCAATTTCTTTGATGGCTTCAGCCTCCGGGCGTGCGCCAGAATTGGCCGCAATGTTGGTCTGCCCGGTTGGGTGCATGAATTTCACCGTTCCTGAAATATTTTCGTGATTCACGACCAACAGCGCACGATCCAGACTTTTGTCGTCGCGCATGCCAGCAGCGTTGATGCCGAAGTAATACATGCCGTCGTGGTGCTCGCCAGCACGGCGTGCAAAGTTGCCGTCGGTTCCATCATTTTTATAGTCGCCCACCGTAGCGTCTAAAGGGTCACCTGTAGCGTAAATCACGGTTGCGGTGTAGCCCTCAGGCACAGTTACGCGGTCCATCAACGACTTGTTGACGGCCTTGAAGCCGAGTACGGGTTCTGCGCTGACTGCGCCAGGCATGGTGCTGCAAGCCGACAAACCCAGCGTGCCCAGGCCAGCCATGGTCATGGCACCGACGCCACCCTTTAAGACGTGGCGGCGATGCAGGCGCAATGACAACACGTCATGCAAGCTGGGGTTGCCGCTGGTGTTTTTGTCCAGATCGTCGGGGTCGATGTGGCTGAGTTCCTGGGAATTATTTTCGAATGTCATCGTAGGCTTTCAATAAAAAACTAACGTGAGATGGTGCTTTGCATTTGTGACCAAGTCATGACACCCTGGTGATAATGCGCTGATGGAAAACGTAATAGACCCACCCCGGGCACAACCCACGTCCCTGACCGATCTCTTCGTGTCTTTCACCCTGCTCGCCCTGCAGGGCTTTGGCGGCGTACTGGCCGTCGTGCAGCGCGAGCTGGTAGAGAAAAAACGCTGGATGACGCGCGAAGAGTTTGTTGAAGAGTGGGCGGTGGCGCAAATCATGCCGGGGCCGAATGTGGTGAACCTGTCGTTGATGATTGGCTCGCGTTACTTTGGCTTCAAAGGCGCGATGGCGGCACTGGCGGGCATGTTGACTGCACCGCTGGTCATTGTTTTATTGCTGGCGCTGGTATACGCCCAATTTGCCGACCACCCCGGTGTACAGGGTGCATTGCGCGGCATGGGCGCAGTCGCTGCGGGGTTGATAGCGGCCACGGGTTTAAAGCTCTTCGGCGCTTTGCAAAAAAACGTGCTCGGCTTGCCGCTGTGCATGGCGCTTGGCGTGCTATGTTTTATCGCCATTGCCCTGCTGCGCTGGCCACTGGCTTATGTGCTGCTGGGGCTGGGCGGTGTAGCGTGCGTGCTGGCCTTTAAAAAGCTCAAGCCGGTGCAGCCATGAGCGAGCC
>JANOWB010000150.1:0-3960 GCA_031417695.1 Polaromonas sp. | reverse complement strand
TGCACAGGGCGTAGCGGCCACCTGTTTTGTGCAGCTGATTCACAGCCGTCCTACTGCATCCGCCATGCTGAAACCGCCCGCCGCGCCAGCCGTAGCCAACACTGCTGCGCCCGGTGTTGACCACGCAATCATGATCGGCTTTTTAAAGTAAAGCGACGGCAGCACGGTACACAGCCCCATACCGATGCCCAACGCCCACATCCACGATGCGATTTGTGCGGGCGTAGCGTTAAAGGCCTGCGCCGCCTGAAACACAATGGCAACCGATGAGGTAAAACCAACCAACACGGCCACGAAGCCGGCGGTGAACGCGCTAAGGTTGAGGTCTTTGAAAAACTGCATCGCCTGATTTTGGCAGGCAACACAGCAGCAGCCGACCTGGTGCACCCCGAATTGCTCGTTTTTCGCCGAAATTCAAGCTTAAATAGTGCTATATCCCAATAGATACGGGCGCGAGCAGCTCCTGTTTTTATAGTGTCTTGAAAAGCCCATCAATGATGGCCAACGCATATTTGCTGGCCACCTGGTCGATAAAGCTTGGGAAATCAACGTGCGCACTGTCGTCTGCCCGGTCTGAAATGGTGCGTACCGCAGCAAACGGCACGCGTAGTCGCAGCACACCTGCGCCACGGCTGCGCCCTCCATTTCTACTGCCAATACGTTGTGTCCGGCTTGGAGCAGAGCGGCGCGTAAACGCTGCGATTCAGCAGCGCTAGACACAAAGCGGTCGCCACTGGCAATCAAGCCCAGCTGCACGCTGGCCGCTTCATACGCGCCCCGCACAAGCGCATTGGCGAGTGCAGCCTGGCTGGCCTTGAACAACGCAGCCGTTAAAGCGGCGTCGCCATCAAACCGGGTTTTGCCGTGCAGCGGCACCTCGTAGCGCGCAAACAGCGGCGAGGCGTCCATGTCGTGCTGCATAAAGCTCTGCCCCACCACCACGTCGCCCACCTTCACGCCGGGCGCCAGCCCACCCGCAACGCCGGTAAACACAATTCGATTGGCCCCGAAGCGCTCTATCAGCGCCGCGGCCGTGGTGGCTGCGGCCACTTTTCCAATTTTTGACAACGCCAGCACAACAGCGTGGCCATGCCATTCGCCCAGCCAAAAATCGCGGTTGGCGTGGGTGATTTTTTTGGGGTTGCGCAGCTGATCGATCAGGCCGTGTTGCTCCTCGGCGAGCGCGCTCAAAATGGCAATAGGGGCCGCTGTATTTCTCATTCGCTTATTTTGCCCATAAAAAAAGGCAGCCTGCGCTGCCTTTTTAGTACATGAGTGGGCTTTATTTTTTGTCGCGCAGCTCGCGGCGCAAAATTTTGCCAACGGGCGTTTTTGGCAGCTCGGCGCGAAACTCCACCACCTTCGGCTGTTTGTAGCCGGTCAGGTTTTCTTTGCAAAAAGCACGCACGTGCGCTTCAGTCAGCGCTTCAGTTTTCTTGACGATGACCAGCTTCACGGCTTCGCCTGATTTTTCGTCCGCCACGCCAACGCAGGCGCATTCCATCACACCTTCAAGCTTGCCAACTACGTCTTCAATCTCGTTGGGGTAGACGTTAAAACCGCTGACCAAAATCATGTCTTTTTTGCGGTCAACGATTTTGTAAAAGCCTTGGTCGTCGAGTATGCCGACGTCGCCCGATTTAAAGTAACCGTCTGCCGTCATCACGTTGGCGGTTTCATCGGGGCGCTGCCAGTAACCCGCCATGACCTGCGGGCCTTTGATGGCGATTTCACCTGGCTCGCCCTGCTTGACCTCGTTGCCGTCATCATCAAGCAACTTGAACCAAGTGCCCGGAATTGGCACGCCAATCGTGCCGGTAAACGCTTTGCTGTTGGTGGGGTTGCAGCTTGCTGAGGGTGACGTCTCAGACAAACCATAACCTTCGCAAATCGAACAACCCGTTTTCTCCAGCCACAACTTGGCCACCGCACTGGTTACGGCCATGCCGCCGCCCAGTGAAATTTTGAGCTGTGACCAATCCACGGTGTTGAAGTCAGGGTGATTGGCCAGCCCGTTGAACAGGGTGTTCACCGCCGGAAAGCTGTTGACCTTGTGCTTGGTCAACTCTTTAAGCACCGCCGGAATGTCACGCGGATTCGGAATCAAAATGTTTTTGCCACCGGTACGCATGCCCAGCATCATGTTTACCGTGAAGGCAAAGATGTGATACAGCGGCAGCGCGCACACATACACCGGCTGCACGCCAGCCTGCAGGCTGGCCATGGCGGGCATGTTCCAGGCTTCCGACTGCAGCACGTTGGCGATCACGTTGCTGTGCAGCAGTACCGCGCCTTTTGAAACACCCGTGGTGCCGCCGGTGTACTGCAACACGGCAACATCGTTAGGCTTGATGTCGGGGCGCTTGAGCGTAGCGCGTGTGCCTTGTGCCAACGCGTCGTTAAACCGCACGGCGATGGGCAAGCTGAATGCCGGCACAACTTTTTTAACGTTGCGAATCACATAGTTCACCAGCGCGCCTTTGAGCAAACCCAGCCGGTCGCCCACAGCGCACAACACCACATGCTTGACGGGTGTTTTCGCCAGGCATTGCTCCAGCGTGTTGGCAAAGTTTTCAATGATGACAATGGCTTTAGCGCCGGAGTCTTTGAGCTGGTGCTCCAGCTCGCGCGGGGTGTACAGCGGGTTGACGTTGACCACCACAAAACCGGCCCGCAAAATGCCTGCCACTGCTATCGGGTACTGCGGCACATTGGGCATCATGATGGCAACGCGGTCGCCTTTGGCTAACCCCAAGCCTTGCAGGTACGCGCCAAAAGCTACTGACAAACTGTCGGTGTCGGCTAAGCTGATGTCTTTGCCCATGAAACTGGACGCCACCTTGCTGGCGTTGTTCTTGAAGCTTTCTTCCATCAGCGCCACCAGCGACGGGTACTGCGCCACATCAACATCTGCGGGTACGCCGGGAGGGTAGGCTTTTAGCCAAGGGCGTTCAAGGGTAGCTGTGGCCATGGTGGTTGTCTCCTGTTGGGATTTTAAGTTTCAATAAATCTTGCTGCGGCGTGCCAGTGCGGCTTCTGACTGGCCGCTTTTTGACTGGCCGATCTTGACCTGCCCGCCCTTGCCCGGCCGTCTTAGGCACGTCTACTCAATGGCCTTGCCCATGTCTTCGATGACCTTCTTAGCGTCGCCAAACACCATCATGGTTTTGTCCATGTAAAACAGCTCGTTGTCCAGGCCTGCATAGCCTGCGGCCATCGAACGCTTGTTGACGATCACGGTTTTTGCTTTGTACGCCTCCAGAATCGGCATGCCGTAAATCGCACTGCCCTTGACGTGCGCTGCGGGGTTCACCACGTCGTTGGCACCCAAAATAATGGCGACGTCGGCCTGGCCAAACTCGGCGTTGATGTCTTCCATTTCATGGACCTGGTCGTAGGGCACTTCAGCTTCAGCCAGCAACACGTTCATGTGGCCTGGCATGCGGCCCGCCACCGGGTGAATCGCGTACTTGACCGTGATGCCGCGGTCTGTCAGCTTTTGCGCCAGCTCTTTTACCGAATGCTGCGCACGCGCCACGGCCAAGCCATAGCCCGGCACGATGATGACGGTTTCAGCATTGCCCAAAATGAAGGCGGCATCGTCAGCAGAGCCTGACTTGACACTGCGCTGCACGGCTGACCCGGCCACAGCCGTTGTAGCCTCCCCACCAAAGCCGCCCAAAATCACACTGAAGAAAGAGCGGTTCATGGCCTTGCACATGATGTAGCTCAAAATCGCGCCCGACGAGCCCACGAGCGAGCCGGCAATGATCAGCATCGAGTTGTTCAGGCTAAAACCAATGCCCACTGCCGCCCAGCCCGAGTAGCTGTTGAGCATCGATACCACCACCGGCATATCAGCACCGCCAATCGGGATGATGATCAGCACGCCCATCACAAAGGCAAGTGCCAGCATGGCAAAAAATGCGGTCCAGCTGCCGGTGAACATAAACGTCAACC
>JANOWB010000149.1:0-6760 GCA_031417695.1 Polaromonas sp. | reverse complement strand
GTGCACCGGCTTGCGGCGACGTGATGAAGCTGCAAATCAAGGTCAACCCAGTGACTGGCGTGATTGAAGACGCACGCTTTAAAACTTACGGTTGCGGCTCAGCGATTGCATCCAGCTCGCTCGTTACCGAGTGGGTCAAGGGCAAAACGCTTGACCAGGCAGCAAGCATCAAAAACAGCGAAATTGCGCAAGAACTTGCTTTGCCACCGGTGAAAATTCACTGCTCAATTTTGGCTGAAGACGCCATCAAAGCTGCTGTGAGTGACTACAAGCAAAAGCATGGTCAAGCTGCAGTTGCAGTTGCAGTTGCAGCCTAAACATTAGCCAAGAAAAAATCAAATGCCCGTAACGCTGACCGACGCCGCTGCACGCCACGTGACCCGCTACATGACCAAGCGCGGCAAGGGCGTGGGTGTACGGCTAGGTGTCAAAACCACGGGCTGTTCAGGCCTGGCTTACAAGCTCGAATATGCCGATGACATCGCGCCTGAAGATGTGGTGTTTGAAGACAACGGCGTGAAGGTGTTGGTCGACCCGAAAAGCATGGCCTATATCGACGGAACGCAGCTTGATTTTGTGCGCGAGGGTTTGAATGAGGGTTTCAAATTCCTCAACCCGAACGAGCGTGATCGTTGTGGGTGCGGTGAGTCTTTCCGCGTGTGAATCTGCAAGCCAATGATTTCGAGCTTTTCGGTTTAGGGCAAAAGTTCAGCCAAGACCGCGCCGCCATTGATGCCCGCTGGAAAGAACTTCAGCGGCAAGCGCACCCCGACAAATTTGCGGCCCAAGGCGCAGCTGCACAGCGCATAGCCATGCAGTGGTCGGTGCGTATCAACGAGGCTTATCAACGGCTTAAAGACCCGCTAAAACGCGCAGCCTACTTGTGCGAGCTGAACGGTGCAGCCGTCAATGCTGAAAACAATACCGCCATGCCGGCTGAATTTTTAATGCAGCAAATTGAATGGCGGGAAGCCCTAGACGAGGCTAAAACAGACGAAAATATACAAGAAATAGCATTGCAAGCAAATAAATACGGGCGCGAGCAGCTATTAAAAATAGAGCATTTAATCGACACTGAAGACAACTTCAAGCAAGCCGTCGAACAAGTCAGAAGCCTCATGTTTGTTGAGCGATTCGCCTCTGAAATTGAATCCCGGCTGGATCTGCTGAGACAATAAGAGCACTCACAGTAAAAGCGTAATTCAGGTCAATGGCACTTCTTCAAATCTCCGAACCCGGCCAAGCGCCCAACCCGCATGAACGGCGCATCGCCATCGGCATCGATCTGGGTACCACCCATTCGCTGGTGGCCAGCGTTCGCAATGGCGTATCTGAATGCCTGCCAGATGACGAGGGCCGCGTTATTTTGCCTAGCGTGGTGCGTTATGTGGATGCCGACAAGCGCCAGATAGGTTATGCAGCCTTGGCCGCGCAAGTTGAAGACCCAGCCAACACGATTTCATCTGTAAAACGCCTGATGGGCCGCGGCATTGACGACATCGGCAGCCGTGCGCAGCTGCCATACCAATTGATCGACAAGCCCGGCATGGTCACGCTGCAAACCGTGGCGGGTGAAAAAAGTCCGGTTGAAATCAGTGCTGAAATTTTGGCAACGCTGCGCTTCAGGGCCGAAGACACTTTCGACGACGACATTTACGGCGCGGTGATTACCGTGCCTGCGTACTTTGACGACGCACAACGCCAAGCTACCAAAGACGCTGCCCAGCTCGCGGGCCTGAAGGTACTGCGCTTGATTAATGAGCCAACCGCAGCTGCTATTGCCTACGGCTTGGACAACGCCAGCCAAGGCGTGTTCGCCATTTACGACCTGGGAGGTGGCACCTTTGATATTTCTATTTTGCGACTAACGCAGGGCGTGTTTGAGGTGGTGGCAACCGGCGGTGACTCAGCCCTGGGCGGCGACGACTACGACCGCGCGATGGTTGATTTGGCGTTGGCAAAAGCCGGTTTGGCTGCAAGTGCGCTAACGCCTAAAGACACAGCGGCGCTGCTGCGAACCGCCCGCGCCGCAAAAGAAGCGCTTTCAAGTGCTGCTACGGCTCCGTTTGTCGTTCAGCTAGCCAAGGCACTGGTCAGCTTCGAAATCAAAGCCGCAGATTTTGAAACCGCTACGGCTCATCTGACTCAGCGCACGCTAACGGCGGCGCGCAAAGCGCTGCGTGATGCCAAGCTTGAAAAGGCTGACATCGATGGCGTGGTGCTTGTGGGCGGCTCAACCCGCATGCCGCAGGTGCGCAAAGCAGTAGCCAGCTTTTTTGGGCGCGAGCCCTTGACCAATTTGAATCCTGATGAGGTCGTAGCGCTGGGCGCTGCTATTTCTGCCAATCAATTGGCAGGCAACAGCGCGGGCCAAGACCTGCTGCTGCTCGACGTCATTCCGTTGTCGCTGGGCATTGAAACGATGGGCGGCCTGGTCGAGCGCATCGTGCCGCGCAACCAGACCATCCCCACCGCGATGGCGCAAGACTTCACCACCTACCAAGACGGCCAAACAGCGCTGGCGTTGCATGTGCTGCAAGGTGAGCGTGACTTGGTGGCCGACTGCCGCAGCCTGGCTCGTTTTGAGCTGCGCGGCATACCGCCAATGGTCGCTGGTGCAGCGCGCATTCGCGTCACATTTGCCGTCGATGCAGACGGCTTGCTGAGTGTGGAAGCCAAAGAGCAAGTCAGCGGTGTAGAGGCGCGTATTGACGTCAAGCCGTCGTATGGGCTGTCTGACGACGAAATTGCCCGCATGCTCAAAGACAGCTTTTCAACCGCCCAGCAAGACATGCAAGCGCGGGCGCTGGCAGAAGCGCGCGTTGATGCAGACCGCATGTTGCTGGCCGTCAATACCGCGCTGGCCGCCGATGCTGATTTGCTAAGCCCCAACGAGCGCGCGCAAGTTGACAGCCTGATGGCGGGGCTGGCCGATACCCGTCAAAATGGTGATGCAGCGGTCATAGAAGCCGCGACGCAGGCCTTGGCCAAGGGCACTGAAGCATTTGCAGCCGAACGCATGAACCGGGGCATTCAAAAAGCTCTGGCTGGCAAAAACATTGAATCTATTTGAATAACATTGAATCAATTTGAACAAGTTAGCACATCATGCCCATTATCAAAATTCTCCCCCACGCCGAGTACTGCCCGCAAGGTACTGAAATCACAGCACCCGCTGGCACGTCTATTTGCGAGGCGCTGCTAGACAACAAAATCAACATCGAGCACGCCTGCGACATGAGTGCCGCCTGCACGACCTGTCACGTTATCGTGCGTGAAGGTTTGGCATCGCTTAACCCGGCTGAGGAAGAAGAAGACGACCTGCTCGACCGCGCGTGGGGCCTGGAGCCCAATTCGCGCCTGAGCTGCCAAGCGATACTGGCGCAAACCAACGTCACAGTTGAAATACCCAAGTACACCATCAACCACGCCAAAGAGTTGCACTAAAAGCCACGTCATGCGCCAGATATTCCTAGACACCGAAACCACAGGCTTGTCGGCTGAAACTGGCGACCGCATCATTGAGATTGGTTGCGTTGAACTGGTCGCGCGCAAGTTAACGGGCAACAACAAACACTTCTACCTGAATCCGGGCCGCGCCAGTCATGAAGAAGCGCTAAAAGTCCACGGCATCAGCGATGAGTTTTTGAAAGACAAACCCAAGTTTGGGGTAATAGCGGGTGAGTTGCTTGACTACCTGCGCGGCGCTGAAGTCATCATTCACAACGCGCCGTTTGATGTCAGCTTTTTAAACAAAGAGCTCGAGCTGTCTGGTCAGGCGGCCATTTCGAATTGCGTCGCGAAAATCACCGACAGTTTGATGATGGCGAAAGAGGCGTTTCCGGGCAAGCGCAACTCGCTAGACGCACTCTGCGCCCGGCTTGACGTTGACAATTCTGGCCGCACATTGCACGGCGCGTTGCTTGATGCCGAGTTGCTGGCGGATGTGTACATCAACCTGACGCGCGGGCAAAACAGCCTGATGATGGACGCAGGCAATGTCGCCGAAAGTGGCGGCGCCGTATTGAGCATTGACCTGAGCCTGATCGCTTTGCCGCTACTCGCCGCGAACGACGATGAACTGGCAGAACATGAAAGCTTGCTAGCCGACATCGACAAAGCCAGCAAAGGCAAAACGGTGTGGCGTGCAGCAGTGGTTTGAGGGGTTGCCAAAGTGTTCCGGCATATAATCTAGGGCTTGCCTAACGGCAATGGGGAGATTAGCTCAGGGGTAGAGCACTGCATTCACACTGCAGGGGTCGCAAGTTCGAAACTTGCATCTCCCACCAGACAAATGAGAAAAGCCAAGTCTAATGACTTGGCTTTTTGCGTTGCAGACGTCGGTTTCTATAAAACTTCGCTGGCGAAATCGGCCAATCGTGAACGCTCACCCCGCGCCAGCGTGATGTGCCCGCCATGTGGCCAGCCTTTGAAACGGTCCACCGCATAGGTCATGCCTGATGAGCCTTCGGTCAAATACGGCGTGTCAATCTGTGCCAGGTTGCCCATGCAAATGATTTTGGTGCCTGGGCCGGCGCGGGTGATTAGCGTTTTCATTTGCTTGGGCGTCAGGTTTTGCGCTTCGTCAATGATGACGTATTTGTTTAAAAACGTTCGGCCGCGCATGAAGTTCATGCTTTTGACCTTGATGCGTGAGCGGATCAATTCGTTCGTCGCAGCGCGGCCCCATTCGCCTGAACCGTTTTCGGTTTTACCGAGCACTTCCAGGTTGTCGTCGAGTGCGCCCATCCACGGGCCCATTTTTTCTTCTTCGGTGCCGGGTAAAAAGCCGATGTCTTCGCCCACCGACACGGTGGCGCGGGTCATGATGATTTCGGTGTAGCGGCGGTCGTCTAGCACCTGGGTCAGGCCGCTGGCCAGTGCCATCAATGTTTTGCCGCTGCCTGCTGTACCGGCCAGGGTGACAAAGTCCACTTCGGGGTCCATCAGCAAATTCATCGCAAAGTTTTGCTCACGATTGCGGGTGGTAATGCCCCAAACGGCGTTTTTCAGGTGGTTGAAGTCTTTAAGCGTCTTCAGCACAGCGGTTTTGGCGCGAATTTCAGTGACGCGTGCATATAGTGGTGGCTCGCCGGGCGCTTCAAAGAACACAAATTGGTTGATCATCAGGCTGGTAACGATCGGGCCAGTGATGCGGTAAAAGTTATAGCTGCCTTGCTGCCAGCTTTCAATGGTTTTGCTCTGGCGGGTCCAAAAATCGTTGGGCAGTGCCAGTACGCCCGAATACAGCAGGTCGCCGTCTTCAAGTGTTTTGTCGTTCTGGTAATCGTCGGTAGCCAGGCCCAGCGCCCGCGCCTTGACGCGCATGTTGATGTCTTTGGACACCAGCACCACTTCGCGTGGGGCGTATTCTTTACGCAGGGCTTCAACCACCCCCAGAATCTGGTTGTCGGCTTTGCCCTGCGGCAAACTGGTGGGCAGCGTGTAGTCCAGTGGCTTGGTTTGGAACAGCAGGCTGCCCTTGGCCTCGCGGTGGCCTGTGGTGTCGAGCTTCAAGCCTTTAGTGATGTCGGCGTCTTTTGCCCCAGCTAGCGCGTCGAGTGACCGGCTGGTTTGGCGAGCATTGCGCGCAACTTCGGTCATGCCTTTTTTATGGCCATCGAGCTCTTCCAGCACGATCATGGGCAAAAAGATGTCGTGCTCTTCAAACCTGAACAAACACATCGGGTCGTGCATCAGCACATTGGTGTCCAAAACAAACAGCTTGGTGGGGCCCGTATGCTTTGGTTTCTTCGGTTTGGCTGGCGCAGGCGTTGCTTCAATGCTATTGGTGTGATAGCTGCTCGCGCCCGTATTTATTGGGCTAGCAGAAGTTTTTGCTTTGTTTTTAGGGGGTGTGGCGGCATTGCCTGCCAGGCGCTCATCAAACAAATCTAGCTTGGCCGTGTTTGATTCAAGCTGCGCGCTGGTGGTGCGGCTGGGTTTGGCACTGGGGCGGGCGGGCGCGTCGAGCGCGTCGGGGGTAAGAAGGGCGGCGCGTTTTGTCGGGGCAGGGGGCAAAGGCATAGTGCGTAAAGCTCCTTCAATTTAGGGTTTTAAAAACGAAAAAGCCGCCTGCTAGCCGAGGCGGCTTTTGATGGGGGGCTGGCAAAACAGGCAAATAAATTCAACAAGATAAATTCATTATGCATAAACCCTGCGTCGGCCAGGGTTGCCCCGGTTATGCGGCCTTTTTCAGCGCCTTGACAGCCTTTAACACCTCGTCTACGTGGCCGGGCACCTTCAAACCGCGCCATTCGGCGGCCAGCGTGCCGTCAGCGGCGATCAAGAAGGTGCTGCGCTCGATGCCTTTGACTTTTTTACCGTACATGATTTTGTTTTTAACCACACCAAACATGTGGCACATTTTTTCTTCGGTGTCGGCAATCAATTCAAAAGGCAACTCCAGCTTGGTTTTGAACTCATCATGCGATTTCATGTTGTCGCGTGACACACCAAAAACAGTTGCGCCGGCTTTTACAAAATCTTTGTATCGGTCGCGGAATTGCATGGCTTCAGTGGTGCAGCCGGGGGTGTTGTCTTTAGGGTAGAAGTACAAGACAACTACTTTGCCTATGTGGGATTGGTTCGAGACCTTGATGCCGCCGGTGGCGTTCGCTTCAAATTCGGGGAGGAGTTTATTGACGACGACTGCCATGCTGATTGGACCCTGACGAATAAGTTGGTTGTCTGCTGCCTTGCTGGGCTAACCCATGCCAATTTGCGCAACCCTGTATTTTACCCTCAAAGCCCACAGCGA
>JANOWB010000148.1:0-9734 GCA_031417695.1 Polaromonas sp. | reverse complement strand
GTAAAGCCCAGCAACAAATTGAAGGCGCAGGCAAACAGCGCAAAGCACAGCAGCTTCATCACAAACACCGGATACAGCCCCAGAAAGGGCGCGGCGATGGCAAATGCCAGCAGCAAAACATAAGTGATACGGGTAACTTTGGCGGCTTTGCCGAGCAGACTGTTTGACGTTGTGTTCATGCTCAAGCCTCCTTGCCGAATAAACCAGCTGGCTTGACCATCAGCACCAGCACCATGATGACAAACACCACAATGTTCGATGCTTCCGGGTAAAACACCCGTGTCAGCCCTTCAATGATGCCCAAGCCCAGCCCGGTAATGACCGACCCCAGAATCGAGCCCATACCGCCAATCACCACCACGGCAAACACCACAATAATGAGGTTGGAACCCATCAGCGGGTTGACCTGAATAATCGGTGCTGCCAGCACCCCAGCGAGGGCAGCCAGTGCAGCACCAGCGCCGTATGTCAGCATCACCATCACCGGCACATTGATGCCAAAAGCCTGTACCAGCGGCGCGTTCTCGGTGCCTGCGCGCAGGTAGGCGCCGAGCCGCGTGCGTTCAATCAGATACCAAGTGCCGAGGCAAATCACCAGCGACACCAGCACCACCCATGCGCGGTAGTTTGGAAGCACCATAAAGCCCAAGTTGGTTGCGCCTTGCAGCAGCTCAGGCACTGGGTAACTTTGGCCAGATACGCCATACAGCTCGCGAAAAATGCCTTCGGCAATCAGCGACAAGCCAAAGGTCAGCAGCAGGCCATACAGTGGGTCAAGCTTGTACAGGTGCTTGAGGAAAAGTCGTTCAATTACCACCCCCAAAATGCCTACCGTCAACGGCGCCAAAACCAGCGCCGCCCAGTAGTTGATACCGAGCAGGTCCATCATGATCCAGGCGGCAAATGCGCCCAGCATGTACAGCGCGCCATGGGCAAAATTAACAATGCCAAGCAAGCCAAAAATTACAGCCAGGCCGAGGCTCAGCATGGCGTAAAAAGCGCCATTGACCAAACCCAGCAACAACTGGCCTAAAAATGCCTGCAAAGGAATGCCGAAAATGTCCATGGCTATACGGTTTGACGGGTGAGATTATTTTTTAAGCAGCGCGCACTTGGACTCAGCCACTGTGGTGAAGGCTTGCTCACCTGGCACCTTGGCAATCGTCTTGTAGTAGTCCCATGGGGTGATGGATTCTTTGGAGTTTTTGACTTCAAACAAATACATGTCGTGAATCATGCGGCCGTCCGCACGGACCTGGCCCTTGCCGTAAAAGTCATCAAACTTCATGGACTTCATGGTGCTCATGACTTTGTCAGCATCTGTTGTTCCGGCGGTTTGCACAGCCTTCAGATAGTTAGACGCAGCGGAATAGTCAGCGGCCTGAATGCTGGACGGCATGCGCTTGTATTTGGCAAAAAAGCGGGAGGCAAACTTGCGTGATGCGTCGTCCTGATTCCAGTACCAGCTGTCGGCCAGTTGCAAGCCTTCGGTGGTGGCCAGCCCCAGGCTGTGCACGTCGTTGATGAACACCAGCAAGCCCGCCACCTTCATGGTTTTGGTGATGCCAAATTCTTTGGCGGCCTTCATCGCGTTGATGGTGTCGCCACCTGCATTGGCCAGGCCTAAAATTTGCGCTTTTGACGCCTGTGCCTGCAGCAGAAAGGATGAAAAGTCTGCTGCATTCAGCGGATGGCGCACCGCACCGGCAACCGTTCCGCCGTTGGCCTTGACCACTGTGGATGCATCGCCCTCAAGCGAATAGCCAAACGCATAGTCGGCCGTCAAAAAGTACCAGCTTTTGTTGCCCGCCTTGACCAGCGCTGTACCGGCTACTTTGGCCAGTGCAACGGTGTCGTATGCGTAGTGAACGGTGTAGGCCGTACAGTCTTCGTTGGTCAGGCGGGCAGAACCTGCACCAATGGCGATGAAGGGGCGTTTTTTCTCGGCCATGACTTTAGACATGGCAATCGCTGTGCCTGAGCTGGTGCCGCCAATCAGCATGGACAAGCCGTCTTTGTCAACCCACTCGCGCGCTTTGGACGATGCAACGTCGGCCTTGTTTTGATGGTCGGCCACCAACACTTCAACCGGGCGGCCCAGTACTTTTCCGCCAAAGTCTTGCACCGCCCACCTGATCATTTCAGCGCCTGCTGGGCCGTCGATGTCAGCGTACAGGCCAGACATGTCAGTGATAAAACCTATTTTGACGGGGCCGGTGCCCTGCGCCAAAGCTGGCACAGACACTGCCGCACCCAAGCCAATGGCGATGGCAGCGATAACTGGTTTGAGGTGTGCGAATTTCATGAATGACTCCTGTTGAATAAGTTGACGGTAAAGTGAAATACACGCTGCCAGGGTGAACTGGTCAGACTCCTAAATACTCCTGCAGCATGCCCATGTTCTGGGTCAGCTCGGGTTGTGCAAACTGTTTGACGATGGTTCCGTGTTCCATGACATAAAAACGATCTGCCAATGGCGCGGCAAAGCGAAAGTTCTGCTCCACCAGCACGATGGTGTAGCCCTTGGCTTTCAGCGTGAGGATCATCTCGGCCAGCTTTTGCACGATCACAGGCGCCAGGCCTTCGGAAATTTCATCAAGCAGCAGCAGGCGTGCGCCGGTGCGCAGGATGCGGGCGACGGCCAACATTTGTTGCTCGCCACCCGATAGCCGCGTGCCGGGGCTGCTAGCGCGTTCTTTTAAATTGGGGAACATTGCGTAAATCTCGTCAATGCCCATGCCGCCCGGCGCAATAACAGGCGGCAGCATCAAATTTTCTTCGGCACTCAGGGACGCAAAAATACCGCGCTCTTCTGGGCAGTAGCCAATACCCACACCCAGCCGGGCGACTTTGTGTGCCGCCATTTTGATAGATTCAATGCCGCTGACTTTGATGGACCCCTTGCGCGTACCCGTCATGCCCATGATGGCTCGCATTGTGGTGGTTCGGCCAGCACCGTTGCGCCCGAGCAGTGTGACCACTTCACCCTCGCTGACGGTCAGGTTCACGCCATGCAG
Source organism: Polaromonas sp. (assembly GCA_031417695.1). Taxonomy (GTDB): domain Bacteria; phylum Pseudomonadota; class Gammaproteobacteria; order Burkholderiales; family Burkholderiaceae_C; genus Polaromonas. The sequence goes on along the minus strand of JANOWB010000148.1, from coordinate 6,717 downwards.
GATGTGCGATTCGCCGTACCAAGCATGCAGGTTTTCGATGGTGAGCAGCTCTTTGGTCATTTTTAGTGGACACCCGCAGTTTCAGCGTTGGATGTACCCATGTAGGCTTCAATAACGAGCGGATCTTTAGCGACGTCGTCGTAGGTGCCATCTGCAATGATGGAGCCGCGTTGCAGCACCGTGATGCGGTCTGCAATTGACGACACCACACCCATGTTGTGCTCGACCATCAAGATAGTGCGGCCGGCAGACACCTTTTTAATTAATTGGGTGACGCGGTCCACGTCTTCGTGGCCCATGCCTTGCGTGGGCTCATCCAGCAGCATCAGCTCAGGCTCCAGCGCCAGCGTGGTGGCCAGCTCAAGGGCGCGCTTGCGGCCATACGGCAAGTTGACAGTCATCTCATCGGCAAAGCTTGCGAGGTCTACCTGCGCAAGTATTTCAAGCGCGCGGTGATGCAGATGGAACAAGGAGTTTTCCGGCTTCCAAAAATGAAATGATGTCCCCAAGTCACGCTGCAACGCAGCACGTACGTTTTCCAAAACCGTCATATGAGGAAATACCGCTGAAATCTGGAACGAGCGAACAATGCCGCGCCGCGCGGTTTGAGCCGGTTTTTCGTGGGTGATGTCTACGCCATTAAAGGTGATGCTGCCGCTGGTGGGCGCTAAAAATTTGGTCAGCAAGTTGAAGAAGGTAGTTTTGCCCGCTCCGTTCGGCCCAATCAGCGCGTGTATGTGTCCGCGCTGGACTCTCAAGTCAACCTGATTGACCGCAATGAACCCTTTGAACTCTTTGGTCAGGCCGCGCGTTTCAAGGATGGACTCAGCTGGCACAAAACACTCCCGCAAAAATGCTGGTTGACGTCAGGTAATTCCTGCCGCACTTCGACTTTTATCCTATCGAATACTGCCATCTCGCGCTACCGGGTGATACCACTAGGCCGCGACTCGGTGAGCCATTGTTTTGAGCGCGCGCCAAGTCTGCAAGTCTATTTTGCGCCACTAACGTTTGGCTCACGGCTTCCAATTTTCGGTGGTGTTGCAGTAACCCGGCTTGAGAGCCTTCGCAGCTAATCAATGCCAACGCAGCCGTGACCTTTAAGTAACTGGTAGGTATTGAATTGCGCGTATTTTCTTGAAAGTTGCGTGGCTGTTCGAGCCGCGCTGGTGTGGCTTAAAATACGGCATTCGTTTTTTTTAACCCGGAGTTCTTCATGCCTAAAAAAATCAGAGTCGAAGCCGACATCTGCGCCCCCAAGCCCGTGCCGCCTAATGGCTTTACCACCACCACCGGTCGTGGTCAAAAAGTCAGCCTGGAGCGCGGCACCGCGACTCGCAGCAAAAAGAACCCCGGCAAGCGGCCTAAAAAGGGCGGTTGATTTTTTCATCGCCCTGCGCGCGCACCCCAAGCGGCCTCAGTGGCCGCTTTTTTGTTTTTGGGGCGATTTAATTTTTGCGTCTTCGTTCAATTTTTGGCGCTGACCGTTTTTAAGCCTTGAACGCAAGCGCCCATGAAACGCGGGTTAACCCTTCTAAAAATCAGCTGTTTCACACGATCAGTGGTCGCTTCTACGGGTTGCTACTGATCATTGCTGTCAGATTGCTGAGAGCAGTTAGACAAGATGCGCGCTGATGCGTTAAATTCAGAGACTGAGCTGTGCTGTGAACGTAGAACTTAACTTTTCAGCCCGTATCAAAATCGCGAACGTTCCTGTTTTGCGCTGCCTTTTTACTCACTCTTTTTGGAGACAACATGACAACACATTTTGCAAAGCTGGCCATTGCGTCAGCGGTTTTGAGTTTTGCTGGTTTGGCCGCCGCAAATGACCCGATCAAAATCGGCGTGGCCGGTCCGTTCACGGGCGGCTCTTCATCAATGGGCGTCAGCATGCGCGACGGCGTTCGCCTTGCAACCGCTGAAATCAACAAAGCAGGCGGCGTACTGGGCCGCCAAATTTTGCTGGTTGAGCGCGACGACGAAGCCAAAAACGAGCGCGGCGTGCAAATCGCCCAAGAGCTGATCAGCAAAGAAAAAGTAACCGCTGCTGTGGGTTACATCAACACCGGCGTGGCACTGGCTTCGCAGCGTTTTTTCCAGGAAGCAAAAATCCCGGTCATGAACAACGTGGCCACCGGCTCCATCGTCACCAAGCAGTTCCCTGAGCAAGCTGAAAACTACATTTTCCGCAACGCCGCGCACGACAGCATTCAGGCGCCGATGATTGTTGAAGAAGCCATCACGCGCAAGGGCTACAAAAAAGTCGCGATTTTGGCTGACTCTACCAACTACGGCCAATTAGGACGCGCAGACCTGGAGGCCGCCTTGACTGCGAAGGGCATCAAGCCGGTTGCCGTTGAAAAGTTCAACATCAAAGACGTCGACATGACCGCCCAGTTGCTCAAAGCCAAAGAAGCTGGCGCTGAAGTGGTGCTGACCTACGGCATTGGCCCTGAGCTGGCCCAAATCGCCAACGGCATGACCAAGCTGGGCTGGAAAGTGCCGATGATTGGCAGCTGGACTTTGTCAATGGCCAACTACATCGACAACGCTGGCCCAGGCGGTGAAGGCGCGCGCATGCCGCAAACCTTTATTCAAGAGCCGACCACGCCGCAGCGCCAGTCGTTCATCATCAACTACCTGAAGACCTTTAACCCGAAAAACGCACGCATTGACTCGCCAGTGTCGGCTGCGCAAGGTTACGACTCGGTTTACCTGCTGGCAGCCGCGATCAAGCAAGCCAACTCAACCGATGGCTCCAAAATCCGCTTGGCACTGGAAGACTTGAAGACCCCTGTGGTCGGTGTGGTCACTACCTACACCAAGCCGTTTTCTGCCAAAGACCACGAAGCCATTACCGCCAACATTCCGGTGTTTGGCGAAGTCAAGGGCCAACGCGTGGTGTACGCCTACCCGGCTGACCAGCAAAAAGCATCTGAAGTTCGCGTCAAGAAGTAATCTCCAAGTGCTATAAAAAGCGCAGCGCACCGCGCAGGTTTTAAAAAACCTGTGCGGTGTTTTTTTGCCTAAGCTTGTTTAATTCCGGCGCGTGCCGCTGGGCAAATCTTGAATTTTTAGTGAAAGTGCTTGTATGGAAATCCTGCTTCAACTCGTCTACAGCGGCATCGCGCTGGGCATGATCTACGCCGTGATCGCGTTTGGTTATCAACTCACGTTTCAGACATCAGACACACTGAATTTCGGCCAGGGCGACGCACTGATGCTGGGCGCCATGGTGGGCCTCACATTAGTCAATATGGGCGTGAACTACTGGCTCATGCTGCCGCTGGTGATTGTGTTCGGGTTGCTGCAAGGCGGTTTTGTTGAGCGCATTGGCGTGCGGCCCGCCATCAAGATTAAAAGCGAGTTCGGCTGGATCATGTCGACCATTGCACTCGGTATTATTTTTAAAAACGTGGCGGAAAACATTTGGGGCCGTGACGACTTGAAGTTTCCGTCACCGCTGCCAGAGTCACCTATCAAACTGTTCGGCGCCAATATTTTGCCGATGGAAATCTTGGTAGTGGTCGGCGCGGTTTTGATGATGCTGGCCGTGGAGTTTTTCAACCGCAAAACAATCTACGGCAAAGCCGTGGTTGCCACTTTTAACGACCGCGATGCTGCCAAACTGATGGGCATCAACACTGGCTTGGTCATTACCTTTTCGTATGCCTTGTCGTCAGCCACGGCCGGCTTTGCAGGCGCACTGATTGCCCCGCTAACGCTGACAGGTGCCACCATGGGCGCTGTGCTGGGGCTTAAAGCCTTTGCCGTCGCCATCATTGGCGGGCTGACCAGTGGCATGGGCATTATTGTGGGCGGCATTATTTTGGGTGTGGCCGAAACCACCACCGGCTTTTACATTTCAACCGGCTACAAAGACGTGCCGGGCCTGGTGCTGCTGCTGTTGGTGTTGGCCTTCAAGCCGGCTGGCCTGTTCGGTAAAACCGCTATCAAGAAAGTTTGAAGATGAATCGCAAGACTTTGATTGCAGCGGTATTGGGCTTGGGCCTGCTGGCCGCCGCACCGCTGCTGACCAGCAACTCGTACTACGTTCACATGATCGGCACGATCATGATTTACGCGATTTTGCTTTACGGCCTGGACATCGTGGTGGGCTACACCGGCCAGGTGTCGCTCGGCCACTCAGGTTTGTTTGGCGTGGGCTCTTACACCGCAGGCGTTCTGTTTTTAAAGTTCGGCGCACCGCTGTGGCTGATTATTCCGGCCAGCATTGTGATTACCGCTGGTTTTGGCGCGTTGCTGGCGCTGCCCGCTTTGCGCGTTACTGGCCCCTACTTGGCCATGGTCACGCTGGCGTTTGGCACCATTATTCAAATTTTGATCAACGAGATGACCTTTCTTACCGAAGGCCCGTTGGGTATCAAAATACCGAAGCCATCAATTGCGGGCCACAAGCTCAGCGAACACGAGTTTTACTGGCTGACCTTTGCACTCATGGTGCTGTCGCTGGTAGTGGTGCACCGCATTTTGAAGTCGCAATTGGGTCGCGCATTTGAGGCGCTGCGCGGCAGCCCGGTGGCGTCTGACTGCATGGGCGTATCGGTTTACCGCTACAAGGTTTATGCGTTTGTGATCAGCGCTGGTTTTGCAGGTTTGGCAGGCTGCTTGTACGCGTATTCAGAACAATACATTTCGCCCAACACGTATAACTTTGAGCTGACAGTGCTGTTTTTGCTGGCCGTCATTATGGGTGGCCGCAAGACTCGCTCAGGTGCGTTGCTAGGCGCAGCCATCATCGTGATTCTTCCGAAATTGCTCGACGACCTGGAGATGTTTCGCATCGTCGCGTTGAGCCTGGCGGTGCTGATGTTGATAGGCGCAGTGATCGGCGTTGCCAAAAAGATCACCACACCCAAAGTCATGGCGATTCCAGTGGTCGGCACGATGGCGCTGGCTGGCTTTGCATTTTGGCTGCAGTCAATTACCGACTGGCGCCTGAGTATTTTTGGCCTAATGATTTTGTTCGTTGTGTACTACCTGCAAGACGGTATTGTTGGTTTTGCACGCGGCCTGTTTGCACGCAAAACAGCCGCAGGCACGCGGGTTGCCGTGGCAACTGGCAAAGACGCAGTGATGGTAGCGGCCCACGCTGGCGCCAGCGAAAAAGGCACAGCCTTGCTCGTAGCTACTGGCGTGCTGATGCAATTCGGCGGCTTGAAAGCCATCAACCAAGTTGACTTGCGCATCAAGCGCGGCACGATTCACGGCCTGATTGGCCCGAACGGCTCTGGCAAAAGCACCATGATGAACGTGCTGACCGGCATTTATGTGCCGACTGCAGGTAGCCTTGAATTTGCTGGCCGTTCGCTGGTTGGGCGTACGTCATCAGACATTGCCTTGTCGGGCATTGCGCGCACCTTTCAAAACGTGCAGCTGTTTGGCGAAATGACCGCGCTGCAAAACATTCAGGTGGGTTTGCACCACACCTTTGCCAGTAACGTGCTCGACGTGTCGCTGCACACTCCGCGCTACAACCGCGAAGAATCAGCCGCCACCGAACGCGGCTTGGGCTTGCTTGATTTTGTGGGCCTGGGTGATTTGGCTTTCGAGGAAGCCCGCAACTTGCCGTACGGCAAGCAGCGCCTGTTAGAGATTGCACGCGCATTGGCACTTGACCCGCAATTGCTGCTGCTTGACGAGCCCGCTGCGGGCTTGACTGCACCCGACATCAAAGAGCTGGTGACCATCATTCGCAAAATCCGCGACCACGGCATCACCGTGATCTTGATTGAGCACCACATGGACGTGGTGATGCAGCTGTGCGACACCGTTTCTGTGCTCGACTTCGGACAAAAAATTGCCGAAGGTAAGCCTGCTGAAGTACAGGCCGATGAAAAAGTTATCGAGGCTTATCTCGGCGGTACGGTCGCCTAGGCACTTTGGAAAGACAAATATGCTCAGTATTAAAAATCTAGAAGCCGGTTACGGCAAAGTGCAAGTGCTGCACGGCATTTCGATGGAAGTGCCGAAGGGCAAAGTCGTGACCTTGATTGGCTCGAACGGCGCGGGCAAAACCACCACCATGCGCGCCGTGTCGGGCATGATCAAGCCGACCTCGGGCGAAATCTCGCTGCATGGCAAGCGGGTTGATGGGCTGGAGTCTTACGCCATTGCCAAGCAAGGCCTGGCGCATTCACCTGAAGGCCGCCGCGTGTTTGCCACCATGTCAGTGACTGACAACTTGCTGCTGGGCGCTTTCCCGCGCCTGACCGGCAGCCGCCCCAAGGGCGATGTGCCGGGCGACCTCGAACGGGCGATGGACTTGTTCCCCCGCCTCAAAGAGCGGCGCAACCAGCTGGCCGGTACGCTGTCGGGTGGCGAGCAACAAATGTTGGCCATGGCGCGCGCTGTAATGTTGAACCCCGAAATCGTCTTGCTCGACGAGCCATCGATGGGCCTGGCGCCAATTTTGGTCGAAGAAGTTTTTCGCATCATTTCTGATTTGAAATCGCGTGGCGTCACCATGCTGCTGGTCGAGCAGTTTGCTGCCGCTGCGCTCAAGGTGGCCGACTACGGCTACGTACTGGAAAACGGCCGTATTTCAGTGCACGGCGACGCGGCCAAGTTGCGTGACGACCCGGCGGTAAAAGCCGCTTACTTGGGTGGCGGTGGCGGGCACTGATTGCCGATGTTGGCGCTTTGCGCGCTGAAGTGTGCGCCAACAAAAAGCGACCTCAAGGGTCGCTTTTTTAT
>JANOWB010000147.1:0-4714 GCA_031417695.1 Polaromonas sp. | reverse complement strand
GTCGAGACCGTGCGCCGCGCAACCGGCAAAGAGCTGCAGCAAGCCTACAACTCTGGCGTGCTCGAGGTCGGCTCTGAACAAGTGCCGTTTTTCTGGTCAGGTGCGTTGCTGCAGGCGTCGAGGCAAAGCGTTGAAGTGCAGGCCAAAACCACGCCGGTGATTGTTTTCCGAAGTGCCGCGCAGCGTATTGCGCTGCACGTCGATGAAGTATTGGGCAATCAAGAGGTAGTGGTTAAAAACCTCGGGCCGCAATTGGCCCGATTGCCTGGCTTGGCCGGTATGTCGGTGTTGGCCTCTGGCGCTGTGGTGCTGATTTACAACCCGGTGGCGCTGGCAACGGTTTACGGCGAGCAGGCGCGCTCGGTAAGCGCTGACCAGGCCGAGCCGCACATGCTCGAGGCCATGGGCGCCGTGTCGGGCGCGCCAGCCACGCCGCTAGACCTGGTTCCCGCCGCACCGCAAATTCCACTCATCATGGTGGTGGACGATTCGATCACCGTGCGGCGCGTGACTCAGCGCATGTTGTTGCGGGAAGGGTACCGCGTCGTGATGGCAGCCGATGGTTTACAGGCGCTTGAAAAGCTGGCTGATGAGCTGCCCGTGGTGGTGTTGTCAGACATTGAAATGCCCCGCATGGACGGTTTTGACCTGGCGCGCAACATTCGGGGTGACTCGCGGCTAAAAGCGCTGCCGATCATCATGATCACGTCGCGCATTGCTGAAAAGCATCGCGAGCACGCCAAAGAACTCGGCGTTGACCACTACCTTGGCAAGCCGTACTCGGAAGATGAGCTGATGGGGTTGGTGCGCTACTATTGCGGTATTGAGGCCAAAGCTTAGTGTAAAAAAGGCCTCTAGCCCAATAAATACGGGCGCGAACAGCTTCTATTTTTATAGCACTATGGGCCGCCCAGCTACTTCAAGACTTCTTGACCACGGCATATCGCTGCAGCGTCAGCGCTCTTGCCTCGTCGTGCTTGACGATCGGAAGCGGGTAATGGGTGCCCAGCTCAACGCCTGCCGCCAATAGCTCTAGCGGCTTGGCCTCGTGCGGCGCATGAATGGATTTGTCAGAAAGCTTGGCCAACGCCGGCACATACCGGCGAATAAATTTCCCGCCAGCGTCGAACTTTTCGCTTTGGCTGGTCGGGTTGAAAATTCTGAAGTAAGGCTGCGCGTCACAGCCGCTGCTGGCCGCCCATTGCCAGCCGCCGTTGTTGGACGTCAAATCAAAGTCGTTGAGTTTTTCAGCAAAATAGCGCTCCCCCCAGCGCCAGTCCAGCCCCAGGTCTTTGACTAAAAAGCTGGCCACCACCATGCGCAGCCGGTTGTGCATGTAGCCGGTCTGGTTGATTTGCGCCATTGCGTCATCCACCAGCGGGTAGCCGGTGCGGCCTTCGCACCACGCCGCAAACAATTCATCGGCGTTGCTTCCTTGCTCCCAGGCAATCTTGTCATAGTCAGGTTTGAAAGCGTCTTGCGCCGCGTGCGGGAAATTCGCGATGATCTGCGCATAAAAGTCGCGCCAAATCAGCTCGCTCAGCCAAACCGCCGCGCCTTCACTACCGCTGTTTTGCCGTTCTAACGCTGCTGCTGCTAACTGCCGAATAGACACAGTGCCAAAGCGCAAGTGCACACCCAAATAGCTCGGGCCTTTGACTGCGGGGAAGTTTCGGGTCTCGCTGTAGTCGTCCATCCGCGCTAAGAATTCTTCAAAAAGTGCGCTGCCACCAGTCTCGCCAGTGGGTATTTTTAGCGTCGACAAATTGGTGATTTCAAACCCCATTGATGCCAAGGTGGGCACGCCGCCGCGGTGAGCCTCTGGCAGGGTTGCTAGCGCGTTGCCGTAAGGCTTTATTTCGTAGGCCTTGAGGTAATACGCATCCACCTTTTTCAGCCACGCATTTTTATACGGCGTGAAAACGCTGTATGGCTTGCTGGCGAGCGTCAATACCTCGCTACGCTCAAAGATCACATGATCTTTAAAGCTGTACCACGTCGCGCCGTGAGCCTGCAGCTTTGCTTGCACCGCAGCGTCTCGCGCGAGCGCTTGCGGTTCGTAGTCATGATTGGCAAACACGGCGTCGGCGCCCAACTGCTTGGCGAGTTGCGGCACCGCATCAGCCGCCATGGCATGCTGAACGATCAAGCCGCCGCCGTTCGTGCCGCTTTGCTTGGCCAGTTTGGCAATGGCCGCGTCAAGCTCTACCAACGACTCACGAATAAATTCCACCCGCCGGTCTGCTTTAGGTAACTTGTCCAATATTTCCCGGTCAAATACAAACAGGCAGTGCACCTGTTTGCAGTTTTTTAGCGCATGGTGCAGCGCCGCGTTGTCGTGCAGCCGCAAGTCACGCCTGAACCACATTAACCCGGTGTCGTATTTTTTCAGCATGGCCAAATGGTAACGAAAGTCTGTACGCGTAAAATAAAAGCATGCGTATTGACCCCGAGCCTACCCTCAACTTGACGCATCACTTTTTGATAGCCATGCCCGGCCTGGAAGACGAGGCATTTGCCAAAAGCGTCATCTACATGTGCGAGCACTCTGAGCGCGGCGCTTTGGGGTTGATCATCAACAAACCCAGCGACATTAACTTAAAGCGACTTTTTGAAAAAGTCGAGTTGCCACTTGAGCGCAATGACCTCACGTTGGCTCCGGTTTTCCATGGCGGGCCTGTGCAAACCGAGCGCGGTTTTGTGCTGCACGAGTCCATGATGCCGGGCAGCGATTCTGTGTACGCCTCCACCATGACCATTCCCGGCGGGCTGGAGATGACCACCTCTAAAGACGTGCTGGAAGCACTGGCCACAGGCAACGGGCCACGCAAAATTTTTGTGTCTCTGGGTTATTCGTCTTGGGGTCAAGGCCAGCTGGAGTCCGAAATTTCAGATAACGCGTGGCTGACGGTTGCTGCTGATCCGGCGGTTATTTTCGACACGCCGGTGGAGCAGCGCTACGACAAAGCCCTGTTGCTGCTTGGCCTGCAAAGCTGGATGCTCTCCCCCGGCGCGGGGCATGCGTGAGGCAGGCATGAGCGCCACCAGCGTTGCTGGCATGCAAACCTTTTTGGCGTTCGACTTTGGCACCAAACGCTGTGGGGTAGCCACCGGCAACCGACTGACCCGTACCGCCACGCCCCAGCCCACTATTTCGGCCACTGCAGCAAACCGATTAAGTGAAGTGCGCCAGCGCATTCACCACTGGCAGCCCGACGCGCTGGTAGTCGGCGTGCCTTTTCACCCCGATGGCGCGCCGCATGAAAATACGGTGCGGGCCCAAAAGTTTGCGCGGCAATTGCGCGGCGTATTTGCGTTGCCGGTTTTTGAAGTAGACGAGCGCTACAGCACGACCGAGGCGAAATCGCTGGGCTGTGGCGGCGCGAAAGACGACGACGCCGCATCGGCTTGCATTATTCTTGAACAGTTTTTAAGGACTCTTTCATGACCGGCTTGAGTTTGAATGCCGAGGCGCTCTACAGCGATTTGCTAAGCGCCATGCGGCCCTTATTGGCAAGCTACGCGGCCAGCCAAGCCCAGCCAACGTATTTGGTGGGCGTTGCCTCGGGCGGCGCATGGCTGGCCGAGCGTTTGCACGCAGACTTGGGGCTGCCCGGCAAGCCCGGCACGCTGTCGTCCGCCATGCACCGCGATGACTTTGCCAAGCGCGGGCTGGCGTCTAGCGGCCAAACGCTGCTGCCGTTTGACGTGAATGGTGCGAACCTGGTGGTGGTAGACGACGTGCTTTTCACCGGCCGCACGGTGCGCGCTGTGCTCAACGAACTGTTCGATTACGGGCGGCCCGCCAGCGTCAAGCTGGTGGTGTTGGTCGACCGGGGCGGCCGCGAGCTGCCCGTGGCCGCTGACCTGGCCATGGCACGCGTCACGTTGCCGCCGTCGCAAAGCCTGGCGCTTGCCCGCAGCAGCGGCGGGCAGTTCAGCTTTGAAGTGCAGGGCAATTGATGTTCGATTACATGACTCACCGGTTCTACCGATAAAGGCGCACTACGTGTTGTACCGACGAAACCCACAACTCAACGCCAACGGCGAGCTGATTCACTTGCTGTCAACCGAAGGCTTGCCCAAGGCCACTTTGCTGCATATCTTGGACACGGCAACCAACTTTGTGTCGGTCAGTGACCGCGAGGTTAAAAAAGTCCCGCTGCTGCGCGGCAAAAGCGTGTTCAATTTGTTTTTTGAAAACTCTACCCGCACCCGCACCACTTTTGACATTGCCGCCACGCGCCTGTCGGCTGACGTGATTAACCTCGACATTGCCCGGTCGTCGGCCACCAAAGGGGAGTCGCTGCTAGACACGATTGCCAACTTGTCGGCCATGGCGGCTGATATTTTTGTGGTGCGCCACGGCGAATCAGGTGCGCCGTACTTGATTGCGCAGCACGTTGCGCCGCATGTGCATGTGATCAACGCGGGTGATGGCCGCCACGCGCACCCGACCCAGGCGCTGCTCGACATGTTCACCATTCGGCACTACAAAAAAGATTTTGCCAACCTCACGGTGGCCATTGTGGGCGATGTGCTGCATTCGCGGGTGGCACGCACCGACATTCATGCGCTGACCACGCTGGGCTGCGCCGAAGTGCGCATTGTTGGCCCCAAAACGCTGGTGCCCGGCGACATGGCGCCCATGGGCGTGCGCGTTTGCCACACGCTTGAAGAAGGCATCAAAGGCGCAGACGTCATCATCATGCTG
>JANOWB010000146.1:0-18534 GCA_031417695.1 Polaromonas sp. | reverse complement strand
GGCAGATTGGCTGGTTGACTTGCGCAGCGCACTGCAGGCGGCGGGGCAGTGGGAGTCGCTGGTAGCCGACGCTGCGGGCATCAGCGTGGTGGCGGCTTTGCAACTTGAAGGCGCTGGCGAGCTCACGGCGCGGTTCAACCCAAAATTCAGCCTGGCAGACTTCACCGCCTGGGTTACGCAAACACTTGAGGCCGCTACGTTTTCACCCGCGCACCCGCCCCAAGCGCCAGTCGTGATTTTGCCGCTCAGTCAGCTGCTGGGCCGGCCCCTGCAGGCGGTGGTGTTGCCGGGCTGCGACGAAGTCCGCTTGGCCGTGTCGCCCGAGCCGCCTGGCCAGTGGACGACAGCGCAGCGCGTGTTGCTGGGCCTGCCCGCGCGGGCACAACTGGCCCACGCCTTAAGCGCGGCGTGGCAATATGCGCTAACCATGCCGCATGCAGACGTGCTGTGGCGAGTCGCCGAGGGCGGCGAGCGCCTGATGCCCAGCGGTTTTGTGCAGGCGCTGCAACTGCTGCACCCACAAGCGTTGGCGGTCGACACCCGCCCCCAGCGCATGCTGCCAGTGCTGCCCACAGCCAGGCCGCAACCCACTGGCCAGGCGCTGCCAATCAGCACGTTGTCGGCCAGTGCGTACGAAGATTTGCGACGCTGCCCGTATCGGTTTTTTGCGCTTCGCCTGCTCAAGCTGCAAGAGGCCGACGAGCTGGAAAGCGAGCTGGGCAAGCGTGACTTTGGCAATTGGCTGCATGCGCTGCTGCATGCCTTTCATGAGGCATTAAAACTGGCTCCAGCGCCCGATTTATCGGCGCGAGCAGCTATGCTAAACATAGCAGCTGAGCAATCTACGCAAGCGCTTGGCTTAACAGCTGAAGAGTTCTTGCCGTTTGCCTCTATTTGGCCCAGGGTACGCACTGGCTACTTGAACTGGCTGGCCGAACACGAAGCCAGCGGAGCCGTGTACGCGCAAGGCGAAGTCTGGAAAAACATGCCGCTTGGCCGTTTGAGTCTGGTCGGAAAAATTGACCGCATTGACGAATTGCCAGATGGCAGCCGTTTGGTGATCGACTACAAAACCGAGCCCAGCACCACCACCAAGGCACGGGTAAAAGAAGGCGGCGAAGACACGCAGCTGGCCTTTTATTCGGCGCTGCTGGCCGACGACACGCTGGCCGCCAGCTATGTCAATTTGGGTGAAACACAAGCCACCACCACGTACGCGCAAGAAAATATTGTTGAGCTGCGCGACGACCTGATCGGCGGAATTTTGAGCGACATGGCGGGCATTGCCGCGGGTACGCCGCTACCCGCATTGGGCGAAGGCAAAGCCTGCGACTACTGCGCTGCCAGGGGCTTGTGCCGGAAAGATTTCTGGAAATGAACACACCCTTGGCAGCCGCTTACACCCACAACGGCGAAAGCATCTCGGCCGATGCGTTCTACGCAATTGCCTGCGACCCGCGCCGCAGCGTGGCGGTAGAAGCTTGTGCGGGCGCTGGCAAAACCTGGATGCTGGTGTCTCGAATTGTGCGTGCGCTGCTCGACGGTAGCGTGCAGCCGCACGAGATTTTGGCCATCACGTTCACGAAAAAAGCGGCAGGCGAAATGCGCGAGCGCCTGCAAGAGTGGCTGGAAAAGTTCGCGCAAGCTGATGACGAAACGCTTGAGCAAGAACTTAAAATACGCGGCTTTTATGCCCAAAATCAGCATAAAAACGACCTGCAGGCCAATAAATACGGGCGCGAGCAGCTATTAAATTTATATCAAAAAGTACTGAGCAGCGGGCGTCCGGTACAAATCAGAACCTTCCACAGCTGGTTTGCTGCCTTGCTGCGCAGCGCGCCACTGGCAACGCTGCAGCAGTTGGGCTTGCCGCTTAATTACGAGCTGCTTGAAGACGACGGCCCGGCCAAGGCCTTGGTGTGGCGGCGGTTTTACTCAGCCCTGCTTGCCGCGCCCGATTTAAAGGCAGATTTTGAAGCCGTGGTGTTGGCGCATGGCCGCTTTCAAGCCACCAAGGCATTGCAAAGCGCACTCGACAAGCGAGGCGAATTTTTACTGGCTGATGCTTTGGGCGTGGTGAACGCTTCGGTTGAGCATTTCACCGTTCAATTTCCAGAATTTGCGGCACTTGCCCAGCCCGAAGAAGCCCTGCAAAACGAGGCCTTTCGGGCGCTTTTGCTGGCCGCCTCGCGGGCGTTGGGCAGGGCTTCGGCACCTACGTTTTCTGCCAAAGGGGCCGAACTTGAAGCTGCAGTGACTGAGCAAAATGCGGCAGCTGTGCTTATCGCGCTGCTGACTGAAAAAGGCACGCCCCGAAAATTCAGCGAAAAAATTGCGGGCATTGAAAAGGTGCGGCAAGCGCAAGACGCCGCCATGCGCATGGCAGCAGCTGTGGTCCAGCACAGCGGGTGGGACTTCCAGCAGCGCATGGCGCGCTTGAGTCGGCGGCTGCTGGCTGAATTTGCCGCGCTAAAAGTTGTGCGCGGCTGGGTCGACATGAACGACGTTGAACGCGCCGCGCAGGTCATGCTGAGCGATTCGGTGCTGTCCGGCTGGGTACAAGAAAAGCTTGATGCGCGCATTCGGCATTTGATGATTGACGAGTTTCAAGACACCAACCCGCTGCAGTGGCAGGCGCTGTCCAGCTGGCTGGCTGGCTACGGCGGCGCAGGCGGGAGTGCGCCCAGCGTATTTATTGTTGGGGATCCCAAGCAAAGTATTTATCGCTTTCGCCGGGCCGAGCCGCAAGTGTTTATAGCGGCGCAAAAGTTTGTCAAGCAGGTGCTGGGCGGCGATGTGCTGGCCTGCGACCACACCCGGCGCAGCAGCCTGGCGGTCGTTGGCGCAGTCAACGCGGTGATGGGCGCGGCGATAAGTACCGACAGCTACGACGGCTTTCGCCCTCACACTACTGCCGCCAGCAGCCAGGGCAGGGTGCTCAGGTTGCCGCCAATTGAGCGTGAACACAAGGCCGAGGCGACCGCATCGCTGGGCTGGCGCGACAGCTTGACCACCCCCCGCGAGCTGCCAGAAGAAACGCTGCGCACGCTGGAGGCGCGGCAGGCGGCGGCTTGGATACAAAATCAGATTGTGGGAGGTGTTGCGCCGTCTGGCGTGATGGCCTTAAGCCGCAAACGCGCCAGCCTGCTGCCGCTGCAAGCCGAGCTGCGGGCCCTGCACATTGCGGCGCAAATCGGTGAGAAAACCGAGCTGATTGATTGCTGCGAGGTGCTGGACATCGTTGCGCTGCTCGACGTGCTGGTGTCGCCGTCGCACGACCTGTCGATGGCCAGAGCCCTGCGCTCACCGCTGTTTAACCTTAGCGATGACGCGCTGGTAAAAATCGTGCTGGCTAAAACCAGCCCGCAGCAATCGTGGTATGAAGTGCTATTAAATAGTGAGCTGCTCGCGCCTGAATTTATTGGGCTACGAGCTAAGTTTATTCAATATAAAGGCTTGGTAGATGCATTGCCGCCGCATGATGCACTGCAGGCGATTTATTCTGCTGGTGACGTACTCGCCCGCTTTGCACAGGCGGCACCTGAGGCTGGGCGCGCAGCAGTGTTGTCTAATCTGCGCGCACTGTTGGGTGCGGCTTTGCAATTGGACGGTGGCCGCTACGCCACGCCCTACGCTTTTGTGCGGGCGCTGAAGGCCGGTGGGCTGCAGGCACCGGCCGCTGTGAACCCGCACGCCGTGCGTTTGCTGACCATTCACGGCGCCAAAGGCCTGGAGGCCGACACCGTACTGCTGCTAGACACCGACACGGCGCCGCGCAATCCAGAGAGCATGAGCGTGCTGATCGATTGGCCCGGTGAAGCTGCTGCCCCGCAAAAGTTTGTGTTTTTGGTCAGCGAAAGCCAGCCGCCCGCCTGCGCGCAGCCGTCCTTGGCGGCCGAGCAAGCCGCGCGCCAGCGCGAAGAGCTCAACGCGCTTTATGTGGCCATTACCCGCGCAAAAAACACGTTGGTGGTGTCGTCAATTCAGCCGTACCGCGCTGCGCCCAACAGCTGGTGGCAGCGACTGCACGAGGCAGCCACCCAAGACAGCCTACAAGCCGCGCCCGCCATAAAAATCGATGCGGCAGCAGGGCAAAACAACACCTTCACGCTGCCTGAGCTGCCGGTTTTTATCGGCGTGCAGGCAAGCGAGGCCGTCGCCGCCGCCGAGCAAGACAGTCTCAGCGCCCGCATTGGCAAAGCCATGCACCGCCTGCTGGAGTGGGGCGACTTGTCAAGCGGCGCCACAAGCCAGGTGGCCAAGGCGTTTGCCCTTAGCGCAGAGCAAGCCAGCCAGGCGCAAGTAATGGCTGGCCGCATTCGGCACGGCGATGGTGCTTGGGCGTGGGACGACGCGGCGCTAAGCTGGCGCGGTAACGAGGTGGAGCTGATTCACGAAGGCCAAACGCTCAGGCTAGACCGCTTGGTGCAGCGCAAAGACGCAGGGCACAACGGCCACTGGTGGGTGCTTGACTACAAGTCTGCATCTAACCCGCAGCGCCAGGCCGAACTGGTAGAAAAGATGCAAAGCTATGTAGCAGCGTTGCGTTGCATTTACCCCGATCAAACGGTGAAAGCGGCTTTTTTGACCGCTGATGGAAACGTGTTGCCGGCAGGCTGAGCCAGGCGCTGCGGCGCTATCTGTTCGATGGGCCAGGGCAGGGCACTTGGCGTGACAAGGTCGGTCAAATCCTCAAAAAAGTGCCTGAAAACGGCCTTTTTCTGAATAAATAGTGCCTGTAGCCCAATAAATTCGGGCGCGAGCAGCTCATTATTTAATAGCATTTAAAATGGTTTGGTTTGAAAGATTATTTGACCCAGCCTTCTACTAACTCTCCTCGCCAACGCACGGCAGTCATCATCGGCGGCGGGCCTGCAGGCTTGATGGCCGCTGAAGTGTTGGCAGCCAGCGGGCAAAACATTTCCGTTCAGTTGTACGACGCTATGCCCTCGGTGGGCCGTAAATTTTTGCTGGCGGGCAAAGGCGGGCTGAACCTGACCCATGCCGAATCCGCTGAGCCATTTTTAAGCCGATATGGCGAGCAGCAATCGTCGGTAGCGCCTTTGCTGGCAAGCTTTGGCGCTAGCCTGCTGCGCGACTGGGCGCAGGCACTCGGCGTGCCCACTTTTGTCGGCAGCTCGGGCCGTGTGTTTCCGGTTGACATGAAGGCCGCGCCGCTGCTGCGGGCCTGGCTGCACCGGTTGCGGGGCTCGGGCGTACGGTTTTTTATGCGGCATCGCTGGCTGGGCTGGGCCGATGACGGAAGCTTGCGGTTTTCAACACCCGCCGGACAAGTCAACATCACGGCTGATGTGGTGGTGTTGGCGCTTGGCGGCGGCAGTTGGTCGCGCTTGGGGTCTGACGGAGCTTGGGTCAGCTTGCTGGCCGAGCGCGGGGTAGCGGTTGCGCCGCTGTTGCCCGCTAACTGCGGCTTTGATGTGGCTGGCTGGACGCCGCATTTTTTAAGCAAATTCGCTGGCCAGCCGCTCAAATCGGTGGCGATCAGTTTTACCAACTCGTCGGGCCGCAGCTTTGTGCGCAAGGGCGAATTTGTGGCCACCGCGACCGGTGTGGAAGGCAGTTTGATCTACGCTGCCAGCAGCTTGCTGCGGGGTGAAATTGCGCAAAACGGCAGCGCCACTTTCACGCTTGATTTATTGCCAGACAAAACGCCGGCCCAAGTGCTGGCAGCGGTAGCGCACCCGCGCGGCTCGCGTTCGCTGACCAGCCACCTGAAAAGCCGCCTGAACATTGACGGCATCAAAGCCGCGCTGCTCTACGAGCTTTTGAGCAAAGATGCGTTGAACAGCCCCGCGCTACTGGCTGCGGCCATTAAGGGACTGCCCATCACGCTGGTGGCAACCCGGCCGATTGACGAAGCCATCAGCAGCGCAGGCGGCGTGACTTTCGCAGCACTTAGCGCAAGCTTGGGGCTGGCGCCGTCAGCCAAGCTGCCAATGCCCGTTTTTTGTGCGGGGGAAATGCTGGACTGGGAAGCGCCCACAGGCGGCTACTTGCTGACAGCTTGTTTTGCCAGCGGCATGGTGGCTGGGCGCGGGGCGCTCGAGGCGCTTGAAATTCAGATAAATGGTGCTAAATAGTACCGAATAAGGCTAACTATTGTTTAAATACGGGCGCGAGCAGCTACATATTTAATAGCTAAAATCGACGCGAGGCGGGTTTTAACCGCGTTGGCGAGCGCTTTGAGCGCTGCAATCTTGTCACTGGCGTCCGCTTACAATATCTGCCATCGGGCGCTGGCCGCAGCGCCTAGGTTTTTTAATGGTTTTTTACCTAATTTCTGGAGTTTGCCGTGTTTATTTCTTCTGCTTTTGCCCAAACCGCCCCTGCAGCAGCTGGCGGCAGCGACATGTTGTCTTCGCTGACCGGTATGTTGCCCTTGGTGCTGATGTTTGTGGTGCTGTATTTCGTCATGATTCGCCCGCAAATGAAAAAACAAAAAGAGCACCGCTCCATGATTGACGCGCTGGCCAAGGGCGATGAAGTCGCCACCGCTGGCGGCATGCTGGGTAAAGTCACCAAGCTGGGTGACGCGTACCTGACGCTGGAGCTGACCGAAGGCGTTGAAGTGCAATTGCAGCGCAGCGCGATTGTTCAGGTGCTGCCAAAAGGCGCAATGAGTTCTACTAAATAAGCCGGGCGCTCAGCTCATTTAGACGCCCGCGCCACCTGCTCGTTAATTGGACTTATCGGAATCGCCGCCTCATGAATCGTTATCCCGTTTGGAAATACGCCATCCTAGTTGTGGCGCTGGTTGTGGCGATTATTTACACGCTGCCTAACTTCTTTGGAGAGTCTCCGGCGGTGCAGGTGTCCAGCAGCCGGTCGGCCGTGAAGGTTGACAGCACCACAGTCACCCGAATTGAACAAGCACTAAAAGCCGCCAGCATCACGCCCGACGTGATTTCGCTGGAGGCAGGCTCCGTCAAGGCGCGGTTTTCCAGCACCGACACGCAGCTAAAAGCCAAAGACGTTATTCAAAAAGCGCTGGCACCCGAGGCCGGTGATTCGCCGTATATCGTGGCGCTCAATTTGCTGTCGCGCTCGCCAAAGTGGCTGACTGCTTTGAACGCCGCGCCTATGTATTTGGGACTTGATTTGCGCGGCGGCGTGCACTTTATGCTGCAGGTTGACATGCAGGCAGCGCTGACTAAAAAAGCCGAGTCGCTGGCAGGAGACTTGCGCAGCACCCTGCGCGAAAAAAACATTCGCCATTCGGGCGTAACGCGCACCGGGCAAAGCATTGAAGTTAAATTTCGCGACAGCCAAACCTCAGCTGCCGCGCTCAATTTAATCGCTGACCAGTTTCCCGATTTACAAGCGACGCAAGCGCCCGATGGCACTGAGTACCGACTGACCGCGCGGATCAAAACCGAGGCCGCCAGGCGCATTCAAGACCAGGCGCTGAAGCAAAACATCGTGACGCTGCATAACCGCATCAACGAGCTGGGTGTGGCCGAGCCTGTCATTGCCCAGCAGGGCATTGACCGCATAGTGGTGCAACTGCCCGGCGTGCAAGACACGGCAAAGGCCAAAGACATTTTGGGCCGCACCGCCACGCTGGAAATGCGTTTGGTCGATGAAAGCGCCGAAGGCCGCGCGGCTGAAAGCAATACTGGGTCGGTACCGTTCGGCTCTGAACGCTTTTTAGAGCGCGACGGCCGGGCCGTGATCGTGAAAAAGCAGGTCATCATCACCGGCGAAAGCCTGACCGATGCACAGCCCGGCTTTGACTCACAAAACCAGCAGCCCAAAGTTGACCTGACGGTGGACGCCAAGGGCGGCCGCATCATGCGTGACACCAGCCGCGAAAACCTTAAAAAGCGCATGGCGATTGTGCTGTTTGAAAAGGGCAAGGGCGAAGTGCTGACCGCACCGGCGATTCAGGGCGAGTTGGGCAATAGGTTTCAAATTTCGGGTTCAATGAGCGTTGCCGAAGCCAGTGATCTGGCGCTGCTACTGCGAGCTGGTTCGCTGGCAGCGCCCATGGAAATCATTGAAGAGCGCACGATTGGCCCTACGCTGGGTGCTGAAAATATCGCCAAGGGTTTTCAGAGCGTGACTTATGGTTTTGCGGTGATTGTGGTTTTCATGGCCATATATTACGCACTTTTTGGCATC
The DNA here is from genome assembly GCA_031417695.1 of Polaromonas sp. Taxonomy (GTDB): domain Bacteria; phylum Pseudomonadota; class Gammaproteobacteria; order Burkholderiales; family Burkholderiaceae_C; genus Polaromonas. Next base: position 10,392 of record JANOWB010000146.1, on the reverse strand, counting down.
ATTTCTGGTGTGGCGCTGGCAGTCAATTTGCTGTTGCTGATCGCTATTTTGTCAATGCTGCAAGCCACGCTGACGCTGCCCGGCATGGCCGCGATGGCGCTGGCGCTGGGTATGGCGATTGATTCGAACGTGCTGATTAATGAGCGGGTTCGTGAAGAGCTGCGCAATGGCGCGTCGCCGCAGGCGGCGATTCACACCGGTTACGAGCGGGCCTGGGCCACGATTTTGGACTCCAACATCACGACGCTGATTGCGGGTTTTGCGTTGCTGGCTTTTGGCTCGGGCCCGGTACGCGGCTTTGCGGTGGTGCACTGCATCGGTATTTTGACCAGCATGTTTTCAGCTGTGTTTTTCTCACGTGGCTTGGTCAACCTTTGGTATGGCCGGCAGAAAAAACTGAAGTCAGTGTCGATTGGCACGGTGTGGCGACCAGACCCGGTGGCGGGCGCGCCCGCGTCCAAAGAAGCAGCTCTGGTGCCCTAACGTTTCGGCCGAACAATAAGAAAACTGGATTCAAGTCATGGAATTTTTCAAGATCAAAAAAGACATACCGTTCATGCGGTACGCGATTTGGTTTAACGCCGTATCGTTCATCACGTTTGCGCTGGCGGTGTTCTTTTTGTTTTCGCGCGGATTGCATCTGTCGGTGGAATTTACCGGCGGCACCGTGATGGAGGTCAGCTATTCGCAGCCTGCTGAAGTTGAGAAAATCCGCGCCACTGTCGCGTCGCTTGGCTTTACCGACGTGCAGGTACAAAACTTCGGTACTTCACGCGATGTGATGATCCGCCTGCCGGCGCAAAAAGGCGTCAGCACCGCCCAGCAAAGCGACAAGGTCATGGGCGCGCTCAAAGCGGGTGACCCTGCAGTTCAGTTGCGGCGCACCGAATTTGTGGGGCCATCTGTGGGTGAAGAGCTGGCGCAAGACGGTCTGAAGGCGCTGGCCATGGTGATTGTTGGCATCATGATTTACCTCGCCCTCAGGTTTGAGTGGAAGTACGCCGTGGCAGCGATCATTGCCAACTTGCACGACGTGATCATTATTTTGGGATTTTTCGCGTTTTTTCAGTGGGAGTTTTCGCTGTCTGTATTAGCCGCAGTGCTGGCGGTGTTGGGTTATTCGGTCAATGAATCTGTGGTGATTTTTGACCGTATTCGCGAAAATTTCCGGCGCTACCGGAAGATGACGACCACCGAGATAATTGACAACGCGATCACCTCCACCATCAGCCGCACCATCATTACCCACGGCTCAACTGAGGTAATGGTGCTGTCGATGTTGCTGTTCGGCGGGCCGACATTGTTTTATTTTGCGTTGGCTCTCACTATTGGTATTTTGTTTGGCATTTACTCGTCAGTGTTTGTGGCGGCAGCGATTGCAATGTGGCTCGGCATCAAGCGCGAAGACCTGGTCAAAATCAGCGCCAAAAAAGAAGAAGACCCAAATGACCCGAACTCGGGCGCCACGGTGTAAGCTTAAGCGTCACCCATTTTGTTACTGTGCCGTCCAACTACTCTGACCACTACAAGCTAGCCCTGCAAGCCCGGAATCTGTTTACAGACCGCGCCTGCGAGGTTCTGCCGGTCATTGGCAAGGCTATTTCAGACCGGCTTACGGAGCTGGTCAACAAGCCCGGCAGTGCCAGAGACATGCAATACCACCGGGACGCTCAACTGGCGTTTCAGGCGGGGGGTGCTAGCTGGCGAACTGGCTTGCTGTCGGTGTGGCGAACAGCAGATTCGACCGCCTCCAGTTCGGGATCAGCCCAATTTGGTCTTGAAACCACTCGCTTTGAGCTGGTTAACAACGACGTGATGGACGATCAAATCCTCGCGTCGAGGCTGGCCTTGCGGCTGCTGGATTTTGCAAGTTGGGAGCTCAACGATTTGCGCTTGCGCATTCAGCACCTGGAGCAAGTTGCTGAGCTGCCAAAAAAAGACATTTTGCGGCCTGAAATACTGGCCCGTCTGGTTATTGAGCAATGGGTTGCCGCCAAGCTGCCGCGCCCAACCTGGGCATTAGTCCAAGATTTGGTGCAAACGCTGCTGGCCGAGCACTTGCTGGTGGCCTACCACGCGGCCAATGAGTTTTTAGTGTTGAACGGCGTGATGGCTGAAATCGATTTGCGGCCGCTGGTCAAGCGCTCGCCGTCGTCGCTTACCGACAAAGCCGATGCGCTAAAACTGTCCGTTGCTGGTCGGCCGAATGGGTCGGGTTCAGGCTCGGGTTCAGGTTCAGGTGCAGGTTCAAGCAGGCAAGCCATGGGCGCGAGCGCGGGTTCCAATAATCGTGGCAGCGCGTCGTATGGCGCGGGTGACGGCGCGCCGGGCGGCAGCCTGATACGGCGTGTGGGCGGAGGAAGTTTTTCAAACAGCGACTCTGGCAGCGACTCCAACAGCGATAGGGGCGGGCGCTCAAGCTATGGCGGAAATCGGCCAAGGCAGGGCGATCCCATGGGTCATTCGCAGCCAGGTAGTCCGCATGACGAAACCCGGATGCAGACTGCGACTACGCCACTGGCGAGAGCCCGCATGCGTGCCCAAGGCGTGATGGGCACCCTAAAACGGTTGCTCACCAACCAGGTTGCTGGATTTGACGATACACGGGCCTCGCGACCTTCGCATCAGTTGGTTCAAGCCATGAACGGCGCCGCAAGGTCAAGTTCAAGCGGCTCCAGCCAGACGCTTCAAATGGATGCGCCTGGCCAGTTTTATGGTTCGGTTCACGTTGAGCAGGCTGCCAGTGCCATGCGCCAGCGCACGGCTGAGCTTAAAAAAGCCGCCACCAGCTCAAGTGAAAAAGCAACTATTGAAATTGTTGCGCTGATGTTTCAGGCCATCTTGGCGGAAGACCGCATTCCTGCGGCAATTCGCGTGTGGTTTGCGCGACTCCAAATGCCAGTGCTGCGGTTGGCGCTTTCAGAGCCCGAGTTTTTTGGCTCACTTGAGCACCCGGCTCGCCAACTGATTGACCGCATGGGTTCTTGCGTGCTCGGCTTTAACGCCGACGTATCGGGCGGCGCGCTTGAAGTTGAGGTCAAGCGTGTGGTGCAAGTGATCGAGCAGTACCCTGAAACCGGCAGGCGCGTGTTTCAGCTGGTGTATGACGAGTTTCAAAAATTTCTGTCCAAGTTTTTGAGTGAAACTGGCGGCGCTGCCCGTGCGGTGTCTGTCGCGCAGCAAATGGAACAAAAAGAAACGATGGCGATTCAGTTCACCATCGAGATGCGGAACATGCTCAAAGACATTCCGGTGCGCGACGAGATTCGGGAGTTTTTGTACAAAGTGTGGGCCGAGGCGTTGGCTATTTCCGCCATGCGCAGTGGTCCGCAACATGAAGAAACGCTGGTGTTAAAGCGTGCCTCGGCTGACTTGGTGTGGGCCTCCAGTGCCAAGCCCAATCGTGCAGACCGTGCAAAAGTAATTGCAGATTTACCCAAGCTGCTGCAATTGCTGCGCTCTGGCATGACCATGCTGGGACTGGACGCAGCCGCTCAAGACGAGCACATCAAAATCATCAGCGACACGCTGGCAGATGCTTTTTTAAGTAAAAACAGCGCGATTGACCCTGCGCGTATTGATCAAATGGCCAAGCGTTTGGTTAATCTCGAAGACTACCTGTCTGACGAAGACATCGGCGACTTGCCGCTGGATACCGACGCGCTGGTGATGATGTTGGGCATTGACACGACCGACATCGAAGTAGTTTCCGACGGCGGCAGCCAGCCAAGCGACGCCATGCGCGCTTGGGCGGCCGAGCTGCAGTTGGGTGCGTGGTTCAGCCTTGACCACAACGGCCGAGTAGCCCACGTGCAATTCGCGTGGCGCAGCGACCGCAAGCAGCTGCATCTGTTTGCTTCAAGTGAAGGTAAAAATTACTTGATTCAGGCGCGGCGGCTTGCTGCGTATTTGCAGGCGGGGCTGCTGGTGCCAACAGAAGAAGAAGCATTGACCGTTCGCGCCACCCGCGAGGCTTTGGTCAAACTTGAGGCTAACCCAGAGCGGCTATTGGGCTAGGCTCGCTCAATGCCCAACGCGATCCGGGTCATCGCACAGCTCATCGAGCACCAATGCATCGGGCTCTTGCCCAAAGCTCCAGTACACCATCAGCACGATGATTTTGAGATCGTCCAGCTCCAGCGGGCTGCCAGGCGATGCCATGGCCCGGTCGATGACAATTTCGCGCATTTGGGGCGACAAGACGCTTGCTGTATGCAGAAAGCTTAAAAACCCGAGTGCACTTGCCCCCAAATGGTCTTGCTCAGCGGGGGAATAGGCGCGCATGCTTTCAGGCGCCGGGCTGTGGTGCACTGCGCCGGTGCTTGGCTCGGTGATTCGATGCTCCTGCGGCAAGTAAATTTGCGTGCTTTGCGCGGCGGTATTCAAACCATTCAGCCAGATCAGCGCTGCTTCAATTTCATCTGATTCAAAACCGACTGCGGCGAGCTTGCGGCCAAGCAGGTGCGGCGCAGGGCAAGCGTCACCCTGCCAGTAGTTTTCATAGACGTAGACCAACACTTCAAACATGTTTGCAATGTACCTCATTGCCGCCTGAACTATCTTTGGGCTCAGCGTGCACGCGAGCCCTAAAAAAGTACCCGGCTGCGAATGGTCCCTGTGACATCTGCCAGTTTGGCCAATGCCAAGTCTGAATGGTCGGCATCAATATCAATGACTACATAGCCAATGTCGCCGTGGGTTTGCAAGTACTGGGAAGCAATGTTGATATTGTTGGCGCCAAACACCGTATTAATCTCAGACAACACGCCGGGCACGTTGCGGTGAATATGCAACAAGCGATGCTTGCCTGGGTGGGCGGGCAGGGCGACTTCAGGGAAATTGACCGACGATGTCGACGTGCCGTTGTCTGAATACTTGACCAGCTTTTCGGCCACTTCAATGCCAATGTTTTCTTGCGCTTCAATGGTCGAGCCGCCCACGTGAGGCGTCAAAATAACGTTGTCTAGCCCGCGTAGCGGTGACTCAAACGCCTCTTTGTTGCTGCTTGGCTCCACAGGAAACACGTCAATTGCCGCGCCCAGCAGTTTTTTGGATTTCAAAGCCTCGGCCAGGGGTTCAATTTTAACTACCGTGCCGCGTGACGCGTTGATCAGCACACTGCCTTGCTTCATTGCGGCGATTTGCGCCGCGCCTATCATCCATTGGGTACTCGGGAGTTCCGGCACATGCAGGCTGACAACATCGGACATCGCCAAGAGTTCGTTTAAGCCTGCTATTTGCCGCGCATTGCCCAGAGTCAGCTTGGTCACCACGTCATAAAAAACAACCTGCATGCCCAAGCCTTCGGCCAACACAGACAGCTGCGTTCCGATGGCACCGTAGCCCACGATGCCAAGCATTTTTCCACGAATTTCATACGAATTGTCCGCTGACTTAAGCCAGCCGCCGCGGTGCGCTACGGCGCTTTTTTCAGGCACCCCGCGCAGCAGCAAAATTGCTTCGGCCAGCACCAACTCAGCTACCGAGCGGGTGTTGGAGTACGGCGCGTTAAACACCGCAATACCTTTTTCGCGCGCGGCGTTTAAGTTTACCTGATTTGTACCTATGCAAAAGCAGCCGACTGCAGCCAGCTTGTGGGCGTGCGCAAACACGTCAGCGGTCAGCTGGGTGCGCGAGCGAATGCCAATAAAGTGAGCGTCGGCAATTTTGGCCAGCAGTGCATCGCCGTCAAGTGCGCCGCTGAGGCTTTCAATATTGGTGTAGCCCGCAGCCTGCAGGACTCGAGTTGCAGAGGGGTGAATGCCTTCCAGCAGCAAAAATTTGAGATGAGATTTTTCGACAGAAGTTTTGGTCATTGAAGCGCCGTGGTTGCAGTAACGGCCGCAGTTGTCGTGGTGGCCGTAGTGGTTTTGGCGGGCACAAAAGATGCCCGGATGCAACTAAGTATGACGCATCTTGGCAATCTACCGCTGCGCCTGCGTTGTTGGCGTTTTATGCACTCACTGACGCTGCGGCGTATTTTCGCCACTGCTGCGGCACCAGCTCAAACAAGGGTGTCGGTTCACGCTTGAGGTTTTGCTTAACGCTGCCTTTATCGACAGTCGGTGTATTGCCGCTCAAGTCGACTTGCGCAAGCTGCTGCATCCAGACCAGGTCTATTTGCCCGTTGGGTGCTGGCCGTGAAAATATCAGTTCCAACATTTTTTTTGCAGACGCATTGCCCTGGTTTTGCGCCAGCTGGTACAGGCGAATAGCCTCGGTGTAATTAGAAGGCACGCCTTGGCCCCGGTGGTAACGCTGCGCCTGCGCGAAGTTGTCTGCAGCCGATTGCGGTTTGACCGCAATTGCGCTTGCGCTGCGACTTGGGGGCGGCAGCCGCGCTGCATTTTTAACGCGCTCGGCCACCACTGTGGAATTGATGGCTGCGGCGGCAGACTTGGGTGCCGCGCTTTTGAAAAAAACAAGTGCTTCGGGCAACTCGTTTAAAAAAACACTGTCCAGGCCCAACTCAATTTTCGCGTTGGTATCTCCCTGCTGCGCCGCGCTGGCAAGTAACTGCCGATTTTGCAAAGGCGAGGGCGCTTGGCCTGCTGCGCTGAGCATGGGTTGTGTAATCTCAAGCGGCGCCAAGCGTGACTGCATTAGCCACTGCAAGTACAGCGCACGCGGCGCGTCGACACTGCGCAGCAGCTCTACCCACTTGCCCGCGGCGGCAGGGTTCGCCGTCGCTTTGCAGCCTTCAATTTCACACCATGCCAAGCCGGCTGGCGCTAGCGGTTCACCGAGCAACTGCGCCCGTTCAAACCACACAGCCGCATCAGACGTGTTCAGAACTGAGCAAATGCCGTGCAGTGTCAGCAAACCCATTTGCCACGCCGCATTGGCTTGCAAGCGTTGTTGGCGTGCTTTTGAAAGTTGTTGATGTTCAGGCAATACCGTGCCTGACGCAGTGGCCCTTAGTCGCTCCAGTTGATTCGCTGCGCTAAATTCGTTCGGATTTGGCAGCCTGAGCGGATCAAACGCGCAGGTGGACGTGCCGATGTTGGGGTGCGACACATCGTTTGACTTTTTAAGCGCTAGAGGTGCGGTCTCCATCGCATGCGGTGCTTGCGTTCGATTTTTTCGGCCCACCAGACCAGCAGGAGGCCCTTGGATGTGGATGGGTGGCGCGGCGTGCTCAGGCGGCTCTAGTGGAGCGGCAGGCAGGCTGCGCGCGCTGGCATAAACGGCTGATGCACCCACAGACAGCGCAGCAGTTGCGCTGGCAGCAAGTAGCAAACAACTTATTTGGCGGCACAGCATTTTTGCTCTCCAGTTAGGTTAACCCCTGCTACCTGTTTTGACAGCTTTCGCGCGAGTGCAGTTGATATGCTGTGCTATGCCCAAGCCGCTACTTTGCAGCACTGGCGGGCGCTGAACCAGCCGTTGCACCCGCCGATGTTCTAGGCGCAACCAGCCACTGAATTTGCGCCTTGCTATAGGACTCTTTGCCCACAGCGCTGTCAAACGCCTGATTAACGGTCGCCAAACCTGACACCCCTTTGAGGGTGACCAACGCTGTGCCGCCCAAAATCGCGGGGAGCCTGTCTGCCACGTCTGTATCTGTAGCGTAGCACCCTACGCGTTCAGTACCGGGACTGGTGGCGTCCATGATGAAGCCTGGCGTGGGGCTCATCCAGTCCGGGATGCGAATCGCGTTGTTGGCTGAAATGAGCGCACTGGGGTTAGTAGCGTTGGGTAGCAGCCGCATGACGGTACCCCCCGCTTCATGCAAAAAGCAGTACATATAAGACGCCCGAGACAACGCGGCAGACAAGAAGATCTGCTCGCCCACTTCAAACGCAGGCCTGCCCACCAGCGGGTTTTCCAGTTGCAGCTCTAAACGCCTCGCAAGCGCTGGTGCCCCCAGGGCGGCTTTAAGGTACGGGCTGCCCGGCACGGCTCTTGTACCGGCAATGGGTGCCACCGTTGATGTGCCATCCGCAACGCTGACGGCGCTGCCCGCAGCTGACCAACCAACTTGCAAAAGCTGCCCGTTGGCGTTCAGCGATACAAAATCGCGCAGCGCACGCTCATAGGTTGCAAAGTCAACAATGCCCGTCACCGCCAAACCTGAATCAGCCTGAAACTTGCCGAGGGCAGTGACTAACTCTGGGCTGCGCTCGTCAATGGTTTTGCCGTCATTGGCCAAATATCCTTGGCTGACCATTGAGCGCTGCACCAGTTTGTTGTGCACCAGCGGCGAGCCTTCGTCAAACCAGTCACGCATCTGCCGCTGGAAATCCGGGTGCGTTTGCTCCAGGGTGAGGCATTGCCAGTACGGTACACGGGCCCATTTGCCGACCATTTCAATCATGCCCAAATCAATCAACGTACGCAGCGCACCGCCTGCGCCGATAGAGTAATCGCGGCCCACATTGAACTTCACGCCGTAGTCGCCGATTCGGCCCGCCAAGTCCAGTCCTTGTCCCGAGCCGCCAATGATGACTTCATTGGCAGAGTCCAGGCCAGGGATCAGTGTGCGGGTACGAAAGTCCCCCAAGTGCAGCTCTAACCCAATCACAGTGGCGTTTTTGCTTTGACTGTAGCCCGTGTCTAGCCTGCTGGCCGATGTGCCCACATCAAAGCGGTTGTTGATCACGTTCTGGTCAACGTAAGCAATGGCACCCGACACGTAAAGCGCCGGGCGCTGCAATTGCATCTGGTTGTTGTTGAGCAAAATCGTTGTCAGGTTTTGCACCGTGTCTTGCCGCGCAATGTCGACCTCGTAGTCAACGTACCTGAATGCGTGGCTGAGCCGAGACATTTGCGACAGCGCCGTGATGATCATGTCTTTGGCCGCCGCGGGCACCTTGCTCGAAAAGTCGGGTATCGATTTGCTCGTGATCAACGTGGTGGGCATTTGGGACTCACGCAGCATGCGATCCATGCACATCAGCGACTCAGAAAAACTTGACAACGAGCGGGTCGGCCGAACAACCGGACGATTCGTTGCATAAGCGTAGGACTGAAACTCCGCGTCTTTACGCGGGTTCATGGGTGTAGCGCAACCCGACAAAAACAGCACCACCAGCATCGCCATACAAACCCAAAAAGACGGTATGCGCCCCAACTGCCTCTGAAGAGCGGTTGAATGCGTGGTGAATGTGTTGTTTCTCATGATCGTCTCTTGGTGTGTGATTCGGGTGCGAAAAAGCGCTTGCGCTAGGGCATGGCGATCAGAAAGTAAGACCTTAATTGCAGATGTTGACCAGGTCGCCTCTGAGCACTACAACTTGCGGCGCCATCTTGAACCCTGCGCCGGGACGTATGCCGGGGGCAACACTCACGCTTCCAATTGACTGGGTGCAGACCGTGGACGACGCATTGGTGTTGACTGAATTGATGACATCTTTTTCGGTCAGGATGTCGCCTTTATTGCCTGAGAAGGCTTTGGCCTCATAGCGCGAAATCCGGGCTTTTTGCCACGCAGGTATGTCCGCCGTCGGGTTGATGTAGCCCGAGCGAGGCGCGGTGCCGAACGGCTGGCCTTGAATAACAACTTTCGAAGCGATGCGAACCGGATCTTCGCCGGGGGCATTTTGGGCCGCGGCAAGTGAGCTGACCAGCACAGTGCATAAACCAAGCGCGCGGAAAGAGTAGCAGCGTAGCAACATGATGGGTCTCCACAAGAAAAACAAAAAAAGAGTCAGGCCACTTTGCACGTGTCAAAGCGAGCCGACCCTTTTCTAAACAAGTTTTAACCAGTGCTCAATGACGAGGGGCGTTGCATCCAGGGCATGGGTCTTGTGGTTCATTACAAGCATCGTTAGATGCAATGTTTTGAATCGCATGGCTGCGATAGCCCTTCGCCAAATTGGTGATCGAGCCGCCTGTGACGTAGGTGGTTTGGGTAGAAGTACCGGCCACCGTCACATCGCCAAAGTTGGACGAAAGATTTTGCGTGGCACGCGCATGGCTGCCAGACGCAGTGTTAGACACAGTAACGTCTGTCAGGCCCACGGTTTGCGCCGACGTGCCACTGATTCGGATGCCATCGCCGTTATTGCTGGCCAGGTTTTGCAGCGCAGTCGCGTCGCCGCCAGTGGCCTTGTTGTTTAAAGTTGAATTGGTCATGCCGGTGTATTGCGTTGACTCACCGCTCATGCTCACTGTGACCCTGCCAGCGTTGGACGAGACGTTCTGATTTGCAAAATCGTCCTTGCTGACCGATTCGTTGTTCATTGCACCACCGTTTGCCACAGTTGTTTGACTCGAAATGCCGTTAACGGTGATCTTGCCCGCGTTACTTGAAATGTTTTGCATGGCAGTGTTGTTTGCATTTGACTGATTTGACACTGTCAGATTGGTAAACGAAGCAAGCTGCGTTGACGTGGCACCAGACGCAATGACGATTTTGGCTGGGCTAACGGGACCAGCAGCCATGGCTGC
>JANOWB010000145.1:0-8539 GCA_031417695.1 Polaromonas sp. | reverse complement strand
AACCAGCCCGCCAGCTTGTTTGTGGCGGGGTTTATTGGCACGCCCACCATGAACTTTTTTAACGCGCACTATAAAAACCAGGCGGGCAAGGCAACGCTGCAATGCAACGGTTTCGCGCTTGATGCGCCTAGCTGGCTCAGTGCCAGCCCACCGGCGGCAGACCAGTCGTTGACCGTCGGCGTACGGCCCCAGGCGCTGGTGGCTTGCGCTGATGCAAGCGCGCCTTGTTTGTCTGTCAAGGTGGACGTAGTTGAGTACTTGGGCACCGAAAGCCAGGTAGTGGGCCATTTGAATTCGCCCGACCGCCAGCGCGTGTCTGCCATTATTTCGGGCGACGCCAAGGGCCTGCTGCACGGGCATTTGCACTTGGCAGTAGCGCCAGAAACCCTGCATGTGTTTGACACGGCCAGCGGGCAATCGCTGCGCAAATAGTTTTTTTTCGCGTATTTTTATAACCACTCCAGGAGACTTTCAATGAAACGCAGAGACTTTGTTAAAGGCAGTGCCATCACGGTTTTTGGCGCCGGGCTGCCGTACAGCGGCGCAAATGCGCAAAGCCGCTACGCCAAATATGCTGGCAAAACCGTCACTATCAACATTCCAGCGCATCCGCACTACGATGCGATGACCAAACTCTTGCCAGAGTTCACCAAAGAAACCGGCATTAAAGTTGAAATTGACAAGCTGGCGATTGGTCGGCTTAAAGAAAAGCAACTGCTTGAAATGGCCAAGCCCCAAGGTGACTACGACCTGGCTTGCTACATCGTGATGTGGAAGACAGAGTACGTGTCTAAAAATCTGGTGCTTCAGCTGGATGCGTTTTTCAACAATCCCGCGTTGGCAGACCCGGCCTACGACATGAAAGACATCATCCCGATTTACCTCGAAAATCTGGGCTTGGTGGGTGGGCCAAAAGGCTACCTTGCAGGGCCTGGCGCCAAGCTTTATGGCTTGCCTTACGGTGCAGAAACGTCGGTACTGGCTTACCGTCGCGACGTCTTTGCCAAGCTGAACCTCAAGGTGCCCGAGACTTATGACGACTTCAGCAAAGCGCTGCGCGTGCTGAAAGACCAATCTGGCATAGGTGCGCTAACGTCGCGCGGCCAGGCCGGGCACCAAGCCGTTCACGCGTGGCTTTTGCATTTAAACCCGCTCGGAGGCGCGATTTTCGACGACAACTGGAAGCCGCGCTTTAACGACAAAGCCGGTGTGGCAGCTTTGAAGTTTTTGCAGGATGTGGTGGCTACTGGCCCAGCCGGTATTGCAGGCTACGGCCAGGGCGAGTCCAACACCGCGTTTTTGCAGGGGCAGGCCGCCATGTATTTGGACTCCACCTCATTCGCCGGAGTGGTCAACGACCCAGCACGCAGCAAAGTAGTGGGCAACGTAAGCTGGGCGCTGCACCCGCAAGGTGTCAAGCGCGCTTCGCAGTCAGGCGGTTTGGGTTTGACGATTCCGAAAAACGCCAAAAACGCGGACGCCGGCTTTTTGCTCATGCAGTGGCTGACATCCAAGCAGCAGGACAAAGCGGTTACCAAATTGGGCGGTGCGCCTACCCGCAACTCGACCATGACCGACGCTGATTTGGTGCGCCAGTATCCGGAATTCATCACCTTTAAAGAAGCGCTGAAGTACTCTGCACCTGACTGGCGTCCGATTATTGCCGTGTGGGACAAAATCAACGTGCAAGCGTTGGGTGTGGGCATCTCAGAAGCGCTCACAGGCAAAAAATCGGCCGAGGACGCGCTCAACGGCATGGTGGGCCCCGTCACGCAAATCATGCGCGAAGCGGGCTACAAGGTCTGATACCTCTTTAATCAATTGACCTCAACGCATGCGTAATTCCAAATGGGCTTCGGCCCTGTTTGTTGGCCCTGCCGTCCTGATGATGGCGGCGGCCTGCTTGTACCCGGTGATATCGGCTTTTCAGTTGAGCCTGTTTGACTGGAGCATGGGCACGCCGTGGAGCAGCGCACGCTGGGTCGGTATTGATAACTTTGTTTCTGCGTTTTCTAACCCTCGGGTGTGGTCGTCGCTGTTGACTACGTTGATGTTTGCTGCGGTGTGCGTCAGCCTTGAGATGGCGCTGGGCATCGCGCTGGCGCTGGCGCTCGAGCACCCCGTGCGCGGCATGGCGTTTTTCAGAACGCTGTTTATTTTGCCCATGATGATTGCGCCCATCGCAGTTGGGCTGGCGTGGCGGTACTTGTTTGATGCGCAGTTTGGTCTGGTCAACGCGGTACTGGCGTTGTTTGGCATATCGGCCAAGATATGGCTGGCTGATCCGCAACTGGCTTTTATCGCGATTGTGATTGCTGACGTCTGGCAGTGGACGCCGTTTGTTTTCATCATGATCATTGCAGCGCTGGCCAATGTCGACAGTGCTGCGATAGAGGCGTCTCGCATCGATGGTGCCAACTGGCTGCAAATGACTTTTTTAGTCAAGCTGCCCATGATCATGCATGTCATTGCCATCACGCTAATGATGCGGTTGATCGACGCCTTCAGGGTGCTTGAAGTGATTTATGTGCTGACCTTTGGCGGGCCGGGCGACTCGACTGAAATTTTGTCGCTGCATATTTACAAAACGGCTTTTGTTGGCCAGCAATTGGGTGTCGCAGGTGCGGTATCGGTATTGCTGCTGGTGGTGGTGGCCCTGCTGTCATGGGGCGCGCTGCGCTTGTCTAACCCACTAAAGGATGAGCGGTGAAACAGTCTGTTTGGGTCGTTGCCGGGCATTACCTGATGCTGATCGTTTTGGCAATTTTGTGTGTGGCGCCCATCGTGGTTATTTTTGCCACCAGCTTGCGTCAGCAGGTGCAAATTTTTTCTGAGCCGTTGAACTTTTTGTTCACTCCTACGCTGGAAAACTACCGAGCCGTGCTGCAAGAAGACAAGTTTGATCGCTATCTGGTCAACAGCTTGATTGTGGGTCTGTCGTCTACCGTTATCACGCTGGTGCTGGGCTGCATGGCGGCGTACGGCTTGGCACGCTTTCGGTTTCCGGGCAGGCATACCGTGGCGTACACCACGCTGCTGCTGCGTACCGTGCCGCTGGCTGTGATGGCGATTCCGGTTTTTATGATCTGGAACGAGTGGAAACTGGTTAACAGCTTGCCGGGCCTGATTTTGCTTTACGTAGCGGTGAATTTGCCGTTCACGATTTGGCTGCTTTACGGGTTTGTGCTGCAAGTGCCGATTGAGCTTGAAGAGGCGGCCGCTATCGACGGCTGCAGCCCTATTCAAATTTTCATCAAGGTGCTGTTGCCGCTGATGGCGCCAGGGTTGGCGGCGGCGTCAATTTTTACTTTTCGCATTGCCTGGAACGAGTTTATTTTGGCGCTGGTGCTAACTGACCGCAACACCCGCACCCTGCCTGTTGCGGCGTCATTGTTCATCACAGACATGGGCGTGGACTGGGGCAAGGTGATGGCGATGGGCAGCCTGATTGCCATTCCGCCGCTGATATTCACCTTTGTCGCTGCGCGCCAGATCATCAGCGGCCTGACGGCTGGTGCAGTCAAAGGGTAGGGTGCCCGGTAACGCGGTACGCTATGCAAATAGCGAAAACCGCACACAACTACTTTCCAGGTTGAACTGAAACTCATGAAAATCAAAAACGTTCATGGCAACACGCTTGACTTGCTGGGGCAACGAATCGTGTCCGGTCAGTACCCTTGCGGAAGTTCGTTGCAGCCTGAGCAGGCGCTGTGCAGTGAACTAGGCGTCAGCCGCACGGTGATACGCGAAGTGGTGAAGTCGCTGGTGGCCAAAGGTCTGCTGGTGACGGGGCCAAAAGTCGGCACGCGTGTGCTGCCCGAAGACCAATGGAACTGGTTTGACCCTGATTTGGTGAGCTGGCAATCTCAAAGCGGCCTAAGCGCTGAGTATTTGCGCGACTTACAAGAACTCCGCAGGGTGGTAGAGCCCGCGGGCGTTCGCTTGGCCGCTGAGCGGGCCACGGCCCAAGACATCGCACTGATCGAACTTGCCTACGCAGGTATGAAAGATGCGGTTGAAAATGGCGGCGACTATGTTGCGCATGACCTGCTGTTTCACCAAGGACTACTGCGCGCCTGCCACAACCGCATGGTGGTGCAAATGAGCAAGGCGCTGGATGCGCTGCTTAGAACCAGTTTTGAAATTTCTACCAAACTGCAAAACGGCCCAGCTGCTTCTTTGCACCTGCACCGGGCGGTGCTAGACGCTGTTATTGCCAAGGCTCCCTCCAAAGCTGAAAAGGCCATCCTCGTGCTTATCGACAGTGCCAGCATTGACATTGAACGCGTGCTGGCAACGCGTGATGCTAAATCGCCGAAGGCAGCGCCCGCTGCTCATCTGGCGAGTCGGGCCAAAGGCGAGGCCGCCAAGCACGTTGGCGCTGCTTGATTTTTTGCTTGAGCCTAGGCTTTATGCACAGCGCGCAGCAGCGGGTCATGCACCACAACAGATCACGTCAGGCGCAAAAGTTGCTTGCTTTGGTGCATGACTTTTGACATTGACATTGGCTTTGCGTCTCTAGCTGGCCGCAAAGACGTTAACGAAGACTTTTGTGCTGCCATGTTGCCCGAGCCTGGCCAGGAAGCCATGGGCTCCATCGTCGCCATTGCCGATGGCGTAAGCACTGGCGGCATGGGTAAAGAAGCTGCACAAACCACCGTTACCAGCCTGGTGCGCGACTATTACGGCACCCCTGAAACCTGGGACACCACGGTGGCGCTTGACCGCATCATCAGCGCCCAAAATACCTGGCTGGCGGGGCTTAACCGGCGCAGGCATCCGGTGTTGGGCTTTACCACGCTGACCGCCGTGGTGCTGCGCGGGCAGTCGTACACACTCGCCCATGTGGGCGACACGCGTGCCTACTTGCTGCGGGCGCGCCGCGTGAGTCAGCTCAGCACCGACCACGTGGTCAACCACCCTGATTTGAAGCATCAGTTACTGCGATGCGTGGGGGCTGAAGACCGCTTGGTCGTGGACTATTCACAAGGCGATCTGTTTGTAGGCGATGTGTTTGTGCTGTTGTCAGACGGCGTGCATGGTGCGCTTTCGGCCAAGCGCTTGAACACCCTTATTGCCAGCGCCAACCCCGCCCTGGACGATGTCGATTCCGCTACCTTAAGCCAGCAGCTGGTGGATGAGGCGATTGCGGCAGGCACGCACGACAACGTGACTGCGCTGGTGGTGCGCGTGCGCAGCTTGCTTAACGCCAGCCTGCAAGACGAAAACCGCCATGCGCAGGCGCTCAGCATTCCAGGCAGACTAAAAGTGGGCGACGTCATGGATGGTTTTGCCATCACCGCGCCGGTGGCAGATAACGGCATCAATGTGCTCTACCAGGTCCGCGACATCAATACGCAAAAACTCTACGCCCTGAAGACGCTGCACCCCGCGCGAGCGCATGACATGGAGGAGCGCGCCATGTTGGCGCACGAGGCTTGGCTGGCCAAGCGCATGCAGTCCTCCAGCGCGGCGCAGTATTTTGTCAATATTCATGATCGGCTGCCCAACGGCCACAGCCCCAGCGCGTTTTACCTGCTGTACGACTGGCATGCAGGCGAGACGCTGCAACAGTTGCTCAACCGCCAGCAAAAGCTAGCTGTGCAGCAGGCCATCAGCGCCGCCGTACAAGTGGCCAAAGCGCTTGGGCGGCTGCATCGCCAAAACGTTGTTCACCGCGACATCAAACCCGCCAATTTGCATCAGGGTGAAGACGGGGTACTGCGCGTGCTTGACCTTGGCGTTGCCCTGTCAGGCCGCGAGCCCGAGGCCATGCACGCGCTGCACGCCGGCACGCCCAGCTACATCAACCCCGAACAATGGGGTTTTAATGGCGCGGGCGGTAATCGGGGTAACGCAGGTGAGGTGCCACCTGAAGCGCCCGACGCGCAAAGCGATTTGTTTTCGCTCGGCGTCACGCTGTACCAACTGCTGACAGGCAAGCTCCCCTATGGCGACGTGCTGCCCTACCAAGTGGGCCGTTATTACCGCGACCCCGTGGCGCCCAGCCGCCACAACCCCGAAGTGCCGATTTGGCTAGACCACGTGGTGCTGAAAGCGGTGGCGCTAGACAAAAAACTGCGCTTTGAAACCGCCGAAGAAATGCTGCTGGCGCTCGAGCGTGGCGCATCACGCCCCCTCACCGCATTGCAAGCCACACCCCTGATGCAGCGCGACCCCACCGCATTGTGGAAGCTGGCATTGGGTATCAGCGTGTTGTTTAACCTGCTGCTGGTGTACTGGTTGCTGTTTTTGCCTAAATGAGCTAAAAACAGTCAATTTTCAGTGCTTAATAGGGCTGTAGCCGAATGAATACGGGCGTGAGCAGCTACTAAATTAATAGTGAAATACCCAAAATTTCAGGTCAAAACCAGGCCGCGGCGCGTGGGCGACGTGTTCTGCATCTCACGCGCTGCGCGCTCGCCCTCCCTTGTACCTGCGGTGAAAGTTAGGCCAATCGCTGCGCGCTTTATCTGCTGCGCAGATCACGCACTTCGTGCGCGGCCTCCCTTTTACCTGCGGTGAAAAGTTGGGCAAAAGCGCATTGCGCTTTTCGTCGCTGCGCTCTCAAGCGCTGCGCGCTCGCCCACCTTTTTCAGCCCATGTCCTTGTCCAGCGCAGTTGCATCACCCGCAGCATGCCCAGCATGACCAAAGCCAGCGCGGCGAACAAAAAGAAGCCCCACCTGTAGCTGTCAGCGTACTGCTTTGACAAGCCCATGGCGCTGGGCACCAGGCCGCCGCCCAGCGCGCCAATTTCACCAATCATTGAACCAGCGACAGCTGTGGCCAGCGGCCAGCGCAAGGGCACCAGTTGAAACACGGCGCCGTTGCCTGCGCCCAACGCTGAAAAGCACAGCATGATAAGCAGCGTGGTTGCCGTTAACGAGCCGCCCGCAAAGCCGCAGGCCGCCAGCGTGATGGCAATGATCACAAGCACCGCTGTCAGGGTGTTCACGCCGCCCAGCCGATCAGAAATCCAGCCGCCAAATACGCGCAACGCCGCGCCCATAAAAGCCGCCAGCATGGTGAGCTGACCTGCTTGTACTTTGCTGACCGCGAACTGGTCGTAGTAGTACGTAGGTAGAAAAGTAGCCAGGCCAATAAAGCCGCCGAACGTTACTGCATAAATCAAACTGAAGGCCCAGCCGTCTTTTTCGTACAGGCAGGCAATATGTTGCTTAAACGTAGCGTGCTTGTCCAGGTCTGGCGGCTCTTTGGCGAACACGATCATGACTACCATTGGAATACTGATGGCCAGCGCTGCCAGGCCGTACACCGCTGTCCAGCCGAAGGCCTGCGCCAGTGGCGGCGCAATCAGCACTGACACCGCTGTGCCTACGTTGCCCGCGCCGACCAGACCCATGGCCAGGCCCTTATGCCGGGGCGGGAATGAGCCCGAGCCGAGTGACAGCGCCACGCCAAAGCTGGCGCCTGCAATGCCCAGCAATACGCCCATGGCCAACAAGTCGTTGAAGGTTTTGACAAAGAAAAACCCAAACAACATGGCGACGGCGATCAAGCCCATTTCAACCAGTGTGGCGTTTTTACGGCCAATGTACTGCGACAACAAGCCCAGCGGAAAGCGCATCAGCGCGCCCGCAATGATGGGGATAGACAGCATCAAGCCCTTTTGAGCGGGGCTTAAGTTGAATGTTTCAGAGATAAACGGCGCCATGGCACCGTTCAGCACCCAAATGCAGCATGAAAAGGCGAAATACAAAAATGCAGCGCCCAGAGTGGGTGCGTGACCGCTGCGCAAAAACGCTTTGATACCTGACATGAACTACCTTGGTGACTGATTCACCATAGCAGTGCGAGATTCGTGCCAATGCAGTGTTACAAGCCCCTCTGCATCGAGTTCTTCGGAAACTTATTACGCTGTCAGCTTTTCAACATGGGCCTGGCGGGTGTACAAAAAGTCGATCACGGCTTTGCGGTAACCCAAATATTGCGTGCTTTCTGCCAACGCCACGCGGTTTCTAGGGCGGGGCAGGGCTACGCTGACTACATCGCCAATCGTGGCGGCGGGGCCGTTCGTCATCATCACGATGCGGTCGCTCAGCAGCACGGCTTCATCTACATCGTGGGTCACCATGACCACGGTGCTTTGGGTTTTTTGAACAATGGCCAAAAGCTCGTCTTGCAACTTGGCTCGGGTCAAGGCGTCAAGCGCGCCAAAGGGCTCGTCAAGCAGCAACACTTTGGGCTCCATCGACAGCGCTCGCGCAATGCCCACGCGCTGCTTCATGCCGCCTGAGATTTCGCCAGGGCGCTTCTGCGCCGCAGCGGTCAAGCCGACCATTGCCAGCACTGCGTCGGTGCGTGTTTTGAGTTGGGCTTTATTTTCCGTAGCACTGAAGACGCGTTCAACTGCCAGGTAAACATTTTCAAAACAGGTCAACCACGGCAGCAGGGAATGGTTTTGAAACACCACCGAGCGCTCAGGCCCGGGCCCTGAGATTTCGCGGTTGGCGCAAATCAGGCTGCCTTCAGTGGGTTTCGTCAAACCGGCAATCAAATTAAGCAGCGTCGACTTG
>JANOWB010000144.1:0-7471 GCA_031417695.1 Polaromonas sp. | reverse complement strand
CGCGTATGCCCACAACCAGACGCTGCTGGTCAAAGAAGACCAGTCGGTAAAAAAAGGTCAAAAAATTGCCGAAATGGGCAACAGCGACGCAGACCGCGTCAAGCTGCACTTTGAAATCAGGCGCCAAGGCAAACCGGTAGACCCGGCCAGGTACTTGCCAGCCAAATAAGGTGAGATGCCGCCGGTAAAAAAGCCCCACGCGCTGGGGCTTTTTCATCGCCGGTTTGAGGCAGTTTTAGAGCTGTTTTACAAACAAAAAAGCTGTTTTATCCAATAAATATAGGCGCGAGCAGCTCCTGATTAGATAGCATACTGATTGACCCACATGTCCCGACCCGAGCCCCCGCCCGAACTTGCCAGCGCTCCGCCCGCCAACGCAGCACACGGGCCAGATTTGCTGACCGTCGAGTCGCTCGACATGGACGCTCAGGGCATTGCCCACCGCCCAGACGGCAAGGTGGTGTTCATTGAAGGCGCGCTGCCTTATGAGGTCGTCACGGCCAATGTGTACCGCAAAAAGCCGTCGTTTGAAAAAGCCATGGTGATGCACATTCACCGTGAATCGTCCCAACGCGTCACGCCAGGTTGCCCGTACTTTGGCATGCACACCGGTGCTTGCGGCGGCTGCAAAATGCAGCATTTGCACATCGGCGCGCAAGTCGCCGTCAAGCAGCGGGTACTGGAAGACGCGCTTGGCCATATCGGCAAACTCAAACCAGACAACTTGTTGCGGCCGATTGAAGGCCCGGCTTGGGGCTACCGCTACCGGGCCCGGTTGTCGGTGCGTTTTGTGCGCAAAAAAGGCGAAGTGCTGGTGGGCTTTCACGAGCGTAAAAGCAGCTACGTGACCGACATGAAAAGTTGCGCCGTGCTGCCGCTGCATGTCAGCAACTTGCTTATGCCGCTGCGCGCATTGATTGCCAGCCTGGACGCAAAAGAGACCGTTCCACAAATAGAGCTGGCCTGCGGCGACACGATCACTGCGCTGGTGCTCCGCCACATGCAAGACTTAAGCCATGCCGACCGCGAGCGTCTGCGTGACTTTGCTGCGCTGCACCCGGGCCTGCAGTGGTGGCTGCAGCCGGGCGGGTTAGACACGGTGGCGCTGCTGGATGAAGACGTGCCGCAGCTAAATTACGCGCTGCCTGAGTTCGGTGTGGTCATGCCGTTTAAACCCACCGACTTTACGCAGGTCAACCCGCATATCAACCAGGTGCTGGTGTCCCGTGCTTTGCGATTGCTCGACGTGCAGCCCCATGAGCGCGTGATCGACTGGTTTTGCGGCTTGGGCAACTTCACGCTGCCCTTTAGCACACGTGCCCGCGCTGTGTTGGGCGTAGAGGGCAGCGAGGTGCTGGTGGCCCGTGCGCGTGAAAATTACGAATCAAACAGTGCTGGTAATAAACAAATACGGGCGCGAGCAGCTACTCAATTTATAGCGCGAAATTTGTTTGAAATGACGCCGGCTATGTTGGTTAAAGACGGTGCCGCAGAAAAATGGCTGGTTGACCCGCCGCGCGAGGGCGCGTTTGAGTTGTTCAAAGCGCTGACTGCCCTCTACCTGCAAATCATCACGGGCGTGCCGTGCGACGACGGCGTTCATCAGCAAAGCCTGGTGTTGGGCGACTGGGCACTGCCCAAACGAATCGTCTACGTTAGCTGCAACCCGGCAACGCTTGCGCGCGACGCTGGGGTGTTGGTGGTCAGTGGCGCTTACCGCTGCACGCAGGCAGGCGTGGTCAACATGTTTCCGCACACCGCGCATGTGGAGTCGATTGCCGTGTTTGATTTGATTGCATAGGAGATAGCTGCGCCGCAAATTAAAAAAGAGCCCGAAGGCTCTTTTTTTCTGAAGCGGTAAAGACGGCAAGGATTAGTCGCGCTCACCACCAAAGATGCCGAGCAGTGCCAACATGCTCTGGAAGATGTTGAACAAGTCGAGGTAAATCGACAACGTGGCGCTGATGTAGTTGGTCTCGCCGCCGTCCATGACCTGCTTCAAGTCATACAGCAAATAGGCGCTGAACACGGCAATAGCCAGCGTGCTAATGACCGCCATCAACATCGTTGAGCCAACAAACACGTTGATGACTGCTGCGACCATGATGACCAGAGCGCCTGCAAACAGCCATTTGCTCATGCCGCTTAAATCGCGTTTGATCACGCTGGCTAGCGTTGCCATCACGACCATCACACCGGCCGTACCGGCAAACGCCGTCATGACCAGCGATGCGCCGTTGCTAAAACCCAGCACCGAGGCCAGCATGCGCGACAGCATTAGCCCCATAAAGAAGGTAAAGCCCAGCAACACTGGCACGCCCAGCGCTGAGTTTTTGGTTTTTTCAATCGCGTAAATAAAACCAAACGCGCCGGCCATGAAGACAATCAGGCCCATGAAGCCAGTCAAGCCTGCGGTGATACCGGTGCTCACCCCGATGTAGGCACCCAGCACGGTGGGCAGCAGGCTCAGGGCCAACAGCCAGTAGGTGTTGCGCAAAACTTTGTTGCGCTCGGCGGGCGATGTGGTGCCGTAGCCGATGGTTTGTGCGTTCTCAGTCATGAAGTTGCTCTCCGTTAACCCAGCAAATGCTGACCCCTGCTATTTTACGGATGGAGTGGAAAATTTCAAGAACCGCCGCACTCCCTATTTTTTGTAAGGTTTCTTTAAGCTAACGCAAAGTTTAAGTTTCGTGCTTTCATAAGAGTGAAATGAAGATGCGCCTTGAAAATTCAGTATGCTCAGGCTGTTTCTTAACCGACATTAATTTGTTACTTAATCTAAAAGCTCCATGAAATCAAAAGTTACGCTTGAATTTGCCGAAGTTAAAAGCATTGCCGCAGCCGCCGAGCTTGAAGCGACCCAAAACGGCTGGGCGGTGACGATTGCCATCGTCGACGACGGCGGGCATTTGCTGCATTTGCAGCGGCTCGACGGCGCCGCGCCGGTTTCTAGTCACATTGCACCAGCCAAAGCGCACACCGCCGCCGTTGGCCGTCGTGAGTCGAAGGTGTATGAAGACATGATTAACGGCGGCCGCGCTTCGTTCTTAAGCGCCCCTGCCATTGCAGGCATGCTCGAGGGCGGCGTGCCCATCATGAAAGACGGCCAGTGTTTAGGTGCAGTGGGCGTCAGCGGTGTGAAGTCTAGCGAAGACGCGCAAATTGCCCGGGCTGGCATTGCCGCCTTGGGCTTATAAGTTATTCAGCGCGGCCCAGTGCAAATGGTATGCGGGCTTTGAATAATTTTGCAGCGGTCGCGCTGGCGCTTTGCCTTGCGGCGGTGGCAAGCGCTTCGCGCGCAGCAGAAGTCAGAGTGGCGGTAGCCGCCAATTTCATGGCTCCAATGACGCAAATATCCTTGGGCTTTGAAAAATTAACCGGCCACAAAGTGCAGTTGACCACCGGTGCCACCGGCCGGTTTTTTGCGCAAATCAGCAACGGCGCTCCGTTTGATGTGCTGCTGGCCGCCGATTCAACGACGCCCGCCAAGCTGGAACAAGAAGGCCTTGCTGTTACCGGCAGCCGCTTTACTTATGCAGTGGGTCGTTTGGTGCTGTGGTCAGCCGCAACTGGCACGGTCGACAGCCAGGGTGATGTGCTGCGACGCGGTGATTTCACGCGGCTGGCGATTGCCGCGCCCTTGCTGGCCCCGTATGGTGCGGCGGCGCTGCAAACGCTAGAGCGCTTGGGCTTGCGCGCCGCCACGCAGCCTAAATGGGTCACCGGCGAAAGCATTGGCCAGGCGTTCAGCATGGTGGCTACCGGCAATGCGCAACTGGGCTTTGTGGCGGCGTCGCAGGTGTTTGAAAACGGCCAGCTTAAAAGCGGTTCGGCCTGGCTGGTGCCGGCAGACCTGCACAGCCCCATTCGGCAAGACGCCGTGCTGCTGAACAAAGGCAAATTGAACCCGGCGGCAGCAGCGTTACTGGCGTACCTGCAGGGCGATGCGGCTAAAGCCGTGATGGCGTCGTTTGGGTATGAAGCACCTGGCCGGCAGTAGATTGCCTGTGTTGCGGCAAAAACGCGTTCAACTTTTATAAAAGCACCTGCACTTGGACGCCTCCGCACTGCAAGCCATTTGGCTCACCCTCAAGCTGGCCAGCGTGTCCACGGCGGTGCTGCTGCTGGTCGGCACGCCGCTGGCCTGGTGGTTGGCGCGCACGTCGTCGCGTGCCAAAGGTGTAGTAGCCGCATTGGTAGCGCTGCCGCTGGTGCTGCCGCCGGTAGTCATTGGTTTTTATTTGCTGCTGCTGATGGGGCCCAACGGGCCGGTGGGGCAGCTTACGCAAGCCCTTGGGCTGGGGCTGCTGCCGTTCACGTTTTCGGCACTGGTGGTGGGTTCTGTTTTCTACTCGCTGCCGTTTGTGGTGCAGCCGCTGCAAAACGCATTCGAGGCCATTGGCCCCAAGCCGCTGGAGGCCGCCGCCACGCTGCGGGCGTCACCGCTTGATGCATTTTTTAGCGTAGTGTTGCCGCTTGCCAGACCCGCTTACGCCACGGCGGCAGTCATGGGCTTTGCGCACACGGTAGGCGAGTTTGGCATTGTGCTGATGATTGGCGGCAACATTCCTGGTGCCACGCGGGTCTTGTCGGTGCAAATTTATGACCACGTAGAAGCCTTGCAATACCCGCAGGCGCACACCCTGGCATTCGGTTTGGTGGTGTTTTCATTTGCCGTGCTGCTGGCGCTTCAGTGGCTTAACCGCCGGGCGCTGCGGTCATGACCGGCGCAGGTATTTCAGCAAGCTTTCAGCAGGCGTTTGACGCCTTCACGCTTGATGTTGATGTGACCTTTGCCGGGCAAGGTGTTAGTGCTGTGTTTGGCGCATCGGGCTCTGGCAAAACCACGCTGCTGCGCTGCCTGGCGGGGCTGCACCGCAGCAGGGCCGGGCGCATGCAGGTGGGGGGCGAGGTGTGGCAAGACGAGTCGCTGAACATCTTCAAGCCAGTGCATCAGCGGCCAATTGGCGTGGTGTTTCAAGACGCCAATTTGTTTGCGCATTTAACCGTAGCGCAAAACCTGGCCTACGGGCTTAGCCGCGTGCCGGCGCTTGAGCGAAGGCTGTCGCTCAGCCAGGCGATTGAACTGCTGGGCTTAGAGCAATTGCTAAGCCGAACAACGGCAGCGTTGTCGGGTGGTGAACGCCAGCGGGTAGGCATTGCACGCGCACTGGCCACCAGCCCGCGCCTGCTGCTGATGGACGAGCCGCTGGCCTCGCTCGACGCGCAGCGCAAGGCTGAAGTGCTGCCGTACCTGGAGACATTGGCCCGGCAAAACGTGCCGATTGTGTATGTCAGCCACGCGCTCGACGAAGTGGCCCGGCTGGCCGATCATTTGGTGCTGCTTAGCGCTGGCCGCGTAATTGCGGCAGGCCCTGCGCTTGACTTGATGACGCGGCTTGACTTGCCGCTGGCCCACGGCGATGCGGCGGCGGCGGTGATTGACGCCGTGGTCAGCCACACCGAGCCGTATTACCACTTGAGCTATGCCCAATTTTCAGGCGGGCAAATTAGCCTGGTTAACTCGCGATTGAGCGTTGGGCAAGCGGTGCGCGTTAGGGTGCAGGCGCGTGATGTCAGCATCAGCCTCGTGCAGCCAGTGCAAACCAGCGTGCAAAACATTCTGCCGGCCGTCGTCATCAACCTGGCTGAAGACGGGCCGGGTCAAGTCATGGTGGCGCTGAATGTGGGCGGCGCTACGCTGCTGGCCCGGTTGACTCAAAAATCAGCAGACGCGCTGGCGTTGGCACCCGGCAAAGCCGTGTTTGCGCAGGTTAAGGGCGTAGCGGTATTGCGCTAGCGCTGCAAACTTTGCGCTCCGGGCTCGATATGGACAAACCCGCCGCCTATGATGCTGCATGACTTCACCAGCAGCTCCAACTAATTTACGCCAGCTTTTTGACAACCAGTACGCCGCCAGCCGCCGTGATGTAGACGTGCCGCTCGGTGTGCGGCGTGACCGCCTGCTGCGCATGAAGGCGTTGATTGAAGACAACAGCGCAGCACTGGCCCAGGCCGTGCAAGCCGACTTTGGCGTGCGAAGCGCGCAGCTCACTGAAGTAGCTGACCTGTTGGTGCTGCGCAGCTTGATGTCGCACACGCTCAAGCACCTAGCAGGGTGGGTCAAACCCGTGAAGGTGTCGACACCCATTTACCTGCAGCCCGCGCGCGCCTTTTTGCAGCGCCAGCCGCTGGGTGTGGTCGGTGTGGTGTCGCCGTGGAATTACCCGGTGCAGCTTGCCCTTAGCCCGATCATCACGGCATTGAGTGCGGGCAACCGCGTAATGCTCAAGCCCAGCGAACTGACGCCTAAAACATCGGCGCTGCTGGCTGAGCTGATTGGCAAAACCTTCGCGCCTGATGAAGTGTGCGTGGTGGAAGGCGATGGGCAATTGGCGGCGGAATTTTCAAGCTTGCCGTTTGATCATTTGTTTTTCACCGGCTCCACCGCCGTTGGCCGCATTGTGGCCAAGGCAGCCGCTGCCAATCTAACGCCGACGACGCTTGAGCTGGGCGGCAAATCGCCGTGCATCATTGATGCAAGCTGCGACATGAAAAGCGCTGCCCTCAAAATTGCGCACGGCAAGTTGCTTAACGCCGGGCAGACCTGCATTGCGCCCGATTACGTGCTGCTACCCAAAGGGCAAGAGGCCGCTTTTAGCCACGCGTTTGCCCAAGCGGTAGCGCAACTTTTCCCCACCATTGCGGGTAACCCTGACTACGCGGCCATCATCAGCCCGCGCCACCAAGAGCGCCTGCAAGCCATGCTGACTGCCGCAGAAGCAAGCGGCGCAAGGCTGCAAAAAATCGACACAGGCGGCGTTGCCACAACGCACCGCCAAATGGCCCCGGTGTTGGTGTTTGACGTACCGGCGGACGCCAAACTAATGCAAGAAGAAATCTTTGGCCCGGTGCTGCCGGTAGTGCCGTACGACTCGGTTGACCAGGCGATCAACTACATCAATGCCAGGGCAAGGCCGTTGGCGCTGTACTGGTTTGGCGAAGATACGGCTGTGCGCGACACCGTACTGGCGCGCACCGTGAGTGGCGGCGTCAGCATCAACGACACGCTGATGCACATTGCGCATGAAAACCTGCCGTTTGGCGGCATTGGCGAAAGCGGCTGGGGCAGCTACCACGGCGAGGCCGGATTTTTAAGGCTGACCATGCAAAAGCCCGTGCTGGTGCAATCGAGGTGGGCGCGTGGCGATTTGTTTTACCCGCCGTACGGCAAGCGGTTTAACCAGATCATGGGCTTGCTCAAGCGCTGGTTTTAAAATCTGCTTGCAAATTTGCTATATAAATAATAGCTGCTCGCGCCCGTATTTATTGGGCTACAGCCCTAAAATATGCCCAAAAGCAGCCCTTTTCAGACTAATTTAGCCCACCGGGTGAATAACCTTGGTGTACGGATGCGGCTCACCCTCAGCCCACCAGTTTGCCCAGTAGCGCTGCTGGGCTAACGCCAGCG
>JANOWB010000143.1:0-1929 GCA_031417695.1 Polaromonas sp. | reverse complement strand
TTTGACGTGCCGTTTTTGGTCGCGCGCATGCCTGAAGGCCAGGACCCGGTAGCAGACGAGTCTGAGCAATTTGAGCCTGAATGGATACGCCCTGCTGATGCGTTGGCGCGGCATGCAGCGGGCAAATTTTTCATCATTTTTCCGACCATTCGAACGCTGGAGCGGTTGCAACACTACACCACAGTCGATGCCGTTTTACAGGCCTGCGCGAGCGAACAACCACTATGGACATCTTGCCCACGCGCAGGCTTTTTAGCCGGCAAAGAAGCCCGCTACATGGAGCATGAGCCGCCCTATGGCGAGCTGGAGCTGCTAAGTCCCGACGGACAAATTGTGCATACGCTTGACTGGCAAACTGATGCGCCCGTCAAGCTGCTTAAAAACGTCATGCGCCTGACTGCGCCCAACCCCGGCGTGATGACCGGGCCCGGTACCAACAGTTATGTGGTGGGCGATGCGGCGTCGGGCTACATCGTGATTGACCCGGGCCCCGCAGACGCTGACCACTTGCAGCGGTTGTATGACGCGGCGACCGGCGACATTCGCCTGATCATCTGCACCCATTCGCACCCGGACCATTCACCCGGCGCCAAGCCGTTGCAAGCGCTTTGCACAGCAGTGGGCAAACCAACGCCCAAGATCGCGGGCCTGCCATCAGCCGCCACCTCCCGCGCAGACAGCGTCTTCACGCCTGATAAATTGCTATTAAATAATGAGCTGCTTGCGCCCGTATTTATTGGGCCAGAGGCCAATTTAACTTGTAAAAATAACCAAAACAGCCATACTTTGAAGGTAATTTTCACGCCAGGCCATGCCGCTAATCACCTTTGCCTGGTGCTGCTGGAAGACGGCCTGCTGTTCAGCGGCGACCATATTTTGAATGGCAGCACCACGGTGATCAACCCGCCTGACGGCAACATGAACGCCTACCTGGATTCACTCGATGCATTGAGCGCGGCCTGCGATGAACACAACATCGACTTCATCCTGCCCGCTCACGGCTACGTTGTCGGCCAGGCCAAAACAGCCATTGCCCAGCTCAAAGCGCACCGTTTGAAACGCGAAGCCAAAATCATGACCGTGATGCAAGCCATGCCAGACGGTACGCTGGACGACTGGGTGCCGCTGGCTTATGACGATGTAGATGAGCGCATCTGGCCCGTGGCCAAGCGGTCTTTGCTGGCGCATGTGGAGCGGATACGCACCCAGGCCTGACATGCAAACGCTTTAACCTTCCTTTTTGTTCACCGATAGACCGAATTGCAAGGCTACTGGATAGCCAGCAATACCTTAATCATTGCGCTGACCGATGTGGCGCGGCTGATTGTCGGTGTGCAATGATTTCCAAACACCACCGAAAAAATTCAATGCCGCTTGTCGGCCTTCCACGTTCCGCCGTAGCGGTAAGAGGGCATTGTTTCAACGGTGGCCCGACAGGTGGGGCAAAGCAGTTTCCAGGCACCCGCCGAATCCGCCACCACGCGGTACAGCGTACTGCTTGCCAGCTGGCAGTTTTCGCAGACTTTGACGCGGGAACGAGCGGGTTGGGGCACAGGCGGGTCGCTTAAAAAGTTAAAAGTGTGAAGCTCGCCGATAAGCCGGATTTTGTGCGCTGAACCTTCTTGCCGAAACAAAAAAGTGCAGTGTGACCGCCATTAATCTGGGCCGGGAGTCGCCTACCCGGCTCGGTGCCACCTACCCGCCAACTCAGCGAACCGCTTCAATGTTGGCCTATTTGGTGTTGCTGCGCGTAGAGATTGCCCGTTTCACCCGATGTTCAAGTTACCCCGAACACCGACTCGTCTCTGTTGCTCTGATCCTCACCTCACGGTGGAGAGGTGTTACCTCCTACGCTGTCCTGTGCAGTCCGGACGTTCCTCCAGTGCCAGGTTTCCCATATGGCACCAGCGGCGGTCTGGCGTGCTTCAC
>JANOWB010000142.1:0-7222 GCA_031417695.1 Polaromonas sp. | reverse complement strand
CGCCTCGCCCATCGACACCCACACGTCTGTGTACAAAAAGTCGGCGTCCTGCACGGCTTTAACCGGGTCTACTTCAAGCGTGATTTTGGCGCCCGTGGTTTTGGCGAGCGCGCGCATTTCGGCTACCAATTGCGCTGGTGGTTGCAACTCTTCTGGCGATGCAATTCGCACGTCCATGCCCATTTGCGTGCCGCCCACCAACAGCGAGCAACCCATATTGAAGCTGGCGTCACCCAGGTAGCAAAAAGACAGCTCGTACAGCGGCTTTTCACCAAATTCTTGCATGGTGAGCAGGTCAGCCAAAATTTGCGTGGGGTGGGCCTCGTCAGTCAGGCCGTTCCACACCGGTACGTGTGAAAAGCGGGCCAGGTCTTCGACCACCGTCTGGTGAAAGCCCCGGTATTCAATGCCGTCAAACAAGCGGCCCAACACGCGCGCCGTATCTTTAAGTGATTCTTTGTGCCCCATTTGCGAGCTGGCTGAATCCAGAAACGTCACGTGCCCACCCTGGTCATGCACGGCCACTTCAAACGAGCAGCGGGTGCGGGTTGATGCCTTTTCAAATATCAGCGCAATGTTTTTACCCTTCAAACGCGGGTATTCGTTGCCCGCATATTTAGAGCGCTTAAGCTCTTGCGCCAAATCCAGCAGAAAGCGAATGTCTCGCGGGGAGAAGTCTTTAAGGTCTAGCAGGCTGCGGTTGCGAAGGTTAAAGCTCATGGTTTGAATCCCGAATTTAAATGGGGTCGCGCTCTATCGGGCAGGTCATGCAGTGGCTGCCGCCCCGCCCTCGCCCTAACTCGCTGCCGGGAATGGTGATGACTTCAATGCCGGCCTTGCGCAGCAGGGTGTTGGTGTAGGTGTTGCGGTTGTAGGCCATGACCACGCCGGGCGCAATGGCCAGCAGGTTGTTGCCGTCGTCCCACTGCTCGCGCTCTGCTTCATAGGCATCTCCACCAGTGGCCACGGTATGCAGCTTGGGCAGGTTGAGCGCCTCAGCCACGACTTCTAAAAACGGTTTGGACTCAAGCCGCACGTCCAGGCTGCCCTCTTGCTTGCCAGGGCGCAAGCTGTGTGTGCGAATGCCGTCAGTTACTTCAGGGAAAACAGTGACCAAGTCTTCGCGGCAGAAGGTAAAAACGGTGTCCATGTGCATGGCGCCGCGTGACTTGGGCAACTGGGCTGCCAGCACGCGCGTGAACTGGCCGCTGGCAAAGAGACGCCGCGCCAATTGGCTCAACCCCTGCGGTGACGTGCGCTCACCCATGCCAATTAACACCGCGCCATTGCCAATCGGCATCACGTCTCCGCCCTCAATCGACGCCAAGCCGTGGGGCTCGTCGGGGTCACCCCACCACTCTTGCCGCGGCGTGCCATGCCTGGCATCTACCAGCCCAGTCGCCGCACCTTTGAAGTGCGGGTGAAAGCGGTAAATGGCGGTCATCAACAAAGTTTCTTGCTGGCGGGCGGGCCAAAACATGTTGCACAACACCACGCCAGAGCCAATCCAGCAGCTGCTGTCACGCGTAAACAAGGTGTTGGGCAAAGGCGCTGTCAGCAAGTCAGCAGGCGCGCTGAACTGCGCCAGCAGGCCGTGTGTGTCAAACGGCACATCGGCCTTGGCAATGCCGCCTATCAAATGCGCGGCAAGCTGAACCGGGGCCATGGCGTCCAGCCACGGCCGCAGAAACTGCGCCAATTCGGCGTCTACAAAATCGGAACCCAATTTACGATCAAGCAGCCAGGAGCGCGCTTTGGCATCGCTGACGGTTTCAAGCAGCAGGTCATGCATCTCCAGCACCTCAATGCCGCGCTCGACCAGCACACTGGTGAAAGCATCATGGTCAGTGCGCGCCTGCGCGACCCAAATAACGTCGTCAAACAACAAGTCGCGGCAATTGGCGGGCGTCAAGCGCTTTTGCGCCAGCCCTGGCCTGCACACAATGACTTTGCGCAGCTTGCCGACTTCAGAATAAAGCCCGCGCGGCGTGTGCTGCGCCTGCGGGGTGGCGTCTGACGTGCTTAACAACGCTGTGGTGCTGCGGTCGGATTCCAATGAGTTCATGGCAAGTGTGTCCTTTACAGGCGGTGAAAACGTATCGGGCCAAAGCAGACGCATGATGCGGCTACAGCGTTATCTGCTTACTTGCCAATTGGTATGCAGCAAGTGCGGCCAATGCGACCAACGCCGCCAAAATAGCCCACTCCGTTTTAGTGAAGGCTGTTTGACTGCGCTGGTGTTTGGCCCAAAAATACAAGGCCGCGCCCGGCGCATAAAGCAATGCACTTAGCAGCAAGTACTTGGGCCCAGCGGCGTACAACAGCCACAGGCAGTAAACCGATGCGAGTACCGTAACCGGCTTTTCCCAACGGCTATTTGCTATTTTTTCAGTAGCTGCTTGCGCCTTATTTTGTTGGGTAAAAGCCACTTTTGCACCGTAAATGGCACTAAAAAGGTAGGGCAGCAAGATCATGGCGGTTGACAGCGAAATCAACGCCAGGTACGACGCTTTAGACACCAGCGTCAGTATTAAAAACAGCTGCACCATGATGTTGGTCAGCCACAGTGCGTTGGCGGGCACGCCTTTGCTGTTGAGCTTGGTCAGCGCACGCGGCATTACGCCGCCTTGCGCGGGCGTAAAAAGCGACTCGGCGGCCAGTAAAGTCCAGGCTAAAAAGCCGCCACCCACAGACACGATCAGGCCAATGTAAATTACCAGCGCGCCCCAGTGGCCCACGGCTTTTTCAAGCACGGGCGCCATCGACGGGTTTTTGAGCAGCGCCAGCTCGGGTTGCGACATCAAACCCAGCGACAACAGCGACACCGCGCTAAGCAGCGCCAAGCAGATTAAAAAACCAATCACGGTTGCGCGCCCCACATCGGCGCGGTTTTGCGCCCTGGCCGAATAAACGCTGGCGCCCTCAATGCCAATGAACACCCACACCGTGACCAGCATGGTGCTTTTAACTTGGTTGAGCACGCTGCCCAGCTCAACGTCGCCCCAAAAATCGAGCTTGAAAGTGGCACTGTCAAACACTGATGCCAACACAACAATAAAAAGCAGCAGCGGCAAAATTTTGGCCACAGTGACAACAGCATTAAGCAACGTTGCGCCTTGTATGCCGCGCAGCACCAGCGCGTGTACCACCCACAGCACCACCGATGCGCCAATAACGGCCTGCGGCGTGTTGCCCTCTCCAAACGCCGGGTAAAAGTAGCCCAACGCGCTGAACGCGGCGACCAGGTAGCCTACATTGCCGATCCACGCTGATATCCAGTACCCCCAAGCGGCGTTAAAGCCAACATAGTCGCCTGAAAGCTCTCGTGCATAGGCATAAATGCCGTTGTCAAGCTCTGGCTTGCGGGTTGCCAGCATTTGGTAAACAAAGGCCAGCATCAACATGCCCACGCCTGTGATCACCCAGCCCAAAACGATCGCGCCCGCGCCAGCGCCAACCGCCATGTTTTGTGGGAGGCCAAAAATTCCGCTACCGATGATCGAGCCAACCACCAGTGCTATCAGCAAGCTCAGGCCTAGTTTTTTGGGTGGAGCGGCTGGCTTGGTAGGCATATCTTTTTTGACGTCGGCGTTGGGTTGAAAGGCAAAACCAACTGTGCCTACGCGATGCGGTGAGTTCTGTGCGCCAGCGCACATAAGCACCCGCCCGCTGCGCCGCATGTGTGTAGTCCAAAAGCTCAAGGTGCGCTGGCAACGGTTTTAGCACCGCACACTCAGTGCGCATGTGCTTGCTGTTTTTACGGGCTTAACGTTATGAAATCTTCACACCTGTTGCGTCTCTCGTTCATTTCTACGTATTTAATAGCAAACAGCTCTCTGAATGCTTGGGCTCAAGAGCCAGTCAAACCATCAGAACAGCCACAGGTAACTTCCCCAAGCTTCAAGTTTTATGGCTTGATTGAAGGCCACGCCATTCGCGACTTTGGACAAAGCGGCCCGTCCGACATCTTCACAGACTTGGCATTTCAGCCACTTGACAATTCAGGCGGCCCAACTGGAAAAACCCGCTACACCGGCGAAACCAGCCGTTTTGGCTTTGATGCATCAACGCCCGTCAATGGCGTGCCATTGGCAGCAAAACTTGAATTCGACTTTTACGGCTACAGCCCAGACAAGCAAAACAAGCCCCGCCTGCGGCAGGCCTACGCCGAATACGGCGGTTGGCTGGTGGGCAAAACCTGGTCAACTTTCATGGATCTGGACGGTCTGCCCGAAACGGTCGACTTCAATGGCCCCATCGGAGCGCCGTTTTCTCGCCGCGTCATGCTGCGCTACGCTTGGGGCGACGCTGACAAGGGCCACAAATGGACGGTGGCAATCGAGCAACCCAAAGACCAGTTTGCAGGCGGCAGCAGCAACGAAAGGCTGCCAATTTTTGTGGCGCGAGTAGACAAAACGCTTGCCAACGGTGCGTATAACTTTCGCATCATGACGCACGAAAAACGCAGCCCGACGATTAGCAAACGTGGCTATGGTTTCGGTGTGGGCGGGCGCTACAAGCTGTCTGACAAAGACACACTGATGGCGCAGTACACACGGGTCGATGGCGACATCGACATGCTGTACGGCTCTAATGGGTACGCCATTGACCCGGCTACCGGCGCGCTGTCTTTTGATAAAAACCAAGGCCTTGTGTTGGGTTATGCGAGAGTCTTTTCCGAGCAGCTTCGAAGCAATGTGGCGCTGGGCTTTAACCATGGAAAAACGGCGCAAGCCATTGACAACCGCTCACTCAAGCAGATTTTTGCCAACTTGATCTACACGCCCCTGAAGGGTTTGGATTTAGGGATGGAACTGATCTATGGCCAGCGAAAAAACTTTACCAGTGATGTAGGCACCATGCGCCGCCTGGACTTGATGGCGCGCTACAGCTTTTGACAATATGAGTCCATCAGTTGCACCTTCTTCGAACTTGACTGTTCTGGCAAAACCTGCGCCCACGCCCACTCTGCCCCTGCCCACTTTGCCCGAGCCCAAAAAGCAGGCCGAAAAGATAAAAAAAACCATCCCACCGCGCACGTGGCTCAAAATTGGTTTGGGCGCGCTTGTGGTCATTGCGCTGGCGCTTTACCTGCTGCGCAACGTGCTGCTTGGCACACCGACCACTGTGCATGCCGCGACCAGCGCTGAGCTGGTGCAAAGCGTGGTGGCCAGCGGCCGGGTTATTTCGCCCCAGCGGGTCACAGTGGCATTGCAAGGCTCAGGCCGGGTGCTGCGAGTAGCCGTTGCTGAAGGCCAGGCGGTTGAATCTGGGCAGTTGCTGATTGAGCTGGACAACCGCGACGGCCGCGCCAGCCTGGCTCAAGCCAGTGCAGCGGTAGCGCAGGCGCAGGCCAAGTTACGGCAACGGGGCGAGCTTAGCCAGCCGCAGGCCGTGCAAGCGCTGGCACAAGCCCAGGCGACTGCGCTGCAAGCACGCAAGACGCTAGACCGCAACCGTGATTTGCTGGGACAAGGCTTTATCAGTCAGGCGGCAGCAGACGATTCGCAGCGTGCCTTGGATGTGGCCGCCAGCCAGGTCAGCAGTGCCCAAGCGCTGGTTAAAAGCAATGCCGCTGGGGGTAGCGATGCCTTGCTGCTTGAGGCCGCGCTGCGCGAGGCACTGGCCGGACAACAATTGGCGCGTGCCAAATTAGACCAAGGCCTTGTCTATGCGCCCAGCAGCGGCGTGCTGATTTCACGAAGCGTAGAAGTGGGCGACGTTGTGCAACCCGGCAAGGCATTGATGGTGCTGGCAGCCAGCGGGCAACCGCAAATTTTGATTCAAATTGACGAAAAGAACCTGTCAAAAATAGCGCTTGGGCAAAAGGCATTTGGCTCGGCCGACGCGTTTGCCAGCCAGCGCTTTGATGCGGTGGTGGGCTACATCAACCCCGGCATAGACGCTGCGCGCGGTTCGGTCGAGGTCAAACTCAACGTCGCCAACCCGCCGGCCTACTTGCGCCAAGACATGACCGTGTCGGTTGATATTGAAACAGCGCGCCGCACAGCCACCGTGGTAGTACCCACCAGCGCCCTGGAAGACGCCGCCACCGACAAACCATGGGTACTGGTAGTGCGCGGCAAACATGCAGTTAAGCAATTCGTCACGCTTGGCCTTTTGGGCGACACGCGGGTTGAAGTGTTGCAAGGCGTCACAGCCGGCGAAGGCGTTATCCCGAAGTCAAAAGTTGGCATCAAAGCAGGCCAGCGAGTGCGCGCCAAGATGCAAGCTGTGCCCCCGCCAACCGCGCCACATGCGGCTGGTAAAGACCCGATGGGACCATAGAGTTTTTGTCATGAATTTTTCGCCATGAACCCGTTGCTCCCGTTCGAGTGGGTGTTAGCCACGCGCTTTCTGCGTGAAGGCTTGTTGCAAACTCTTTTCATTGTTTCCGGCGTGGCCTTGGGCGTGTCGGTCATTGTGTTTATGTCGGCGCTGCTGACGGGCTTGCAGAGCAGTATTTTCAAAACACTGCTGGACTACCAGGCGCAAATTGTCATTTCACCTCCTGACGAAGCGCCCCGCACTTTAAGACAAAACGGCGATAGCGAATTTGCCACGCTCGTGCAGCCAAGGGCGCAGCGCCCCCGCTCTATCGACCAGTGGCAAAAAGTACGTGCTGTCACGCTGGGCATACCCGGGGTGCTGGTGGTTGCGCCGGTAGTTGACGGCGCGGCTTTTATCGTACGCGGCGATGCGAATACCGGCGTGTCGATGCGCGGCATTGAGCCTGAGAGCTACCTGCGCCTGATTGCCTTAAAAGAAAAAATCATTGCGGGTAGTGCCGAGCTGGGCAGCACCGACATCGTGATCGGCAGCAAGCTGGCCCAAGACTTGGGCGTAGGTAAAGGGGACAAGCTCACGTTGCAAGCAGCTTCGGGCGTGTCCACCGTGCTGTTTGTGTCGGGTATTTTTGACTTTGGCAACCAGGGGCAAAACACCGGCAGTGTTTATGTGGCGCTGCGCACCGCGCAAAGCTTGCTCGCCCTGCCGGGCAGCGTGACCAGCCTGCAACTGAAGGTTGCCACGCCGTTTGATGCGGAAGCTCTGGCACAACAAATTGAGGCGCAACCGGGCATCAAAGTTGAAAGCTGGATCAAGACCAATGCCGAGTTTTTCAAGGCGCTGTCGGGCCAAACCATGTCGTTTTTCATCATTCGCCTCTTCGTTGGTTTAACGGCGGCACTGGGCATTGCCAGCGTGTTGGTGGTGTCGGTGG
>JANOWB010000141.1:0-3098 GCA_031417695.1 Polaromonas sp. | reverse complement strand
GTACCGGTCGCTGTTGAGCGACAGGATGCCCACGCGATCCCCGCTGCCCACGCCCAGCGCGTGCAACGCTGCGGCGAAGCGCGAGATGCGTTCGCGGAACTGGGTAAAGGTTTGGCGGCGGCTGCCGCAGACGGTGGCGATCCCATTGGGGTTGCATGCGACTGCGCGGTGCAGGGCTTGAGTGATTTGCATGGTTCTCTCCTTGTGGTGGTGTTAACGTCAGTGCAGATTCAGTGAATGGCAGCCTCACGCGCCTTTGCCCGCAGCCGCATGCGCAGCCCCACGGGCGCCATCGCAAACTTCATCAATTCTTGAGCGGGGCCGCCGTCATTGGTGCCTACGCTGGTGATGTCGAAGTCACGCAGGATGGTGGCTATTGCCAGCTTTATTTCTATCAGCGCAAGGTAGCGGCCGGGGCAAATGCGTGGGCCAGCGCCAAAAGGCATCGAGATGCGCTTGGCCGAATTGGCTGTGGTGGCAGCGGGGGTAGCTGTACCTCTGTCAGTTAGCCAACGATCGGGTTCAAACGCTGCAGCGCTGGGGATGTGGGCGTTGCTCACGCTGTCTGCCCGCATCACGGTAGACACAATAACGCCCGCCGGAATCAGCACATCACCAATCATCACCTCGCGCTGGGCCTGCGCGCCTATGATCGGCGCGACCGGTTTGAGTCTCATGGCTTCGTGGGCACAGGCTTCCACATATTCAAGCTGCGCCATTTGCTCAAGGCTGGGGCTGTTGTTATCACCCACCACGCGCTGCACTTCTTCATTGGCACGGGCTAAAGCAGCCGGGTTTTGCCACAGCAGGTAGAGCATCCACGCCAGAGTATTTGCGGTGGTGTCTTCGCCAGCCAGCAGCATGGTCATCACGTTGCCGGCTACCTGCTGGTCGTCGATGCCGCTGTCCGGTTCATCCGCTGCGACGATCATCGCCTCAAGCAAATTGGGAGGTGCCTCGCGGCGCGCAGGCTCGGCAGCCAAACGCGCTCTGGCTTGGGCGATAAAACCGTCGACGGCATGGTTGACTTGCTTGATCGAATGGGCTAGTCGCTTGTCTGCCGCAGAGGGTAACCAGCGCCATAACGGTACAGGCTTGAACATGCGCTGCCACAACGCAGGGAAGATTTGGTCCAGGTGCTGCTGGATCACGTCACCATCTGAGCTGAGGGTGTCAACCTGTGCACCGAAAGCCAAACCGGCAATAGTGTCGACCGTGTAGCGCATCAAGTCGGCTTGCAGATCAATTGTTCGGCTAGCAGTGGCGGCGTGTCGCCAGCGTGCAGAGAGCCGCTGCGACACCGCAACCATGGCCGGGTAGTAGCGCTTGACGTGGGCCGGATCAAACCCTGCCATCACCATGCGCCGCTGGCGTTTCCAAACATCGCCATTAGCTACAAACACGCCTACCGGCAGGCCAAGTTCAGCCCAAATCTCCTCCAGCCTCTTTGAGCGCGAAAAGCCGTCGGGTCTGTCACGCAGCACCGTGGCCACCAGCTCGTGATTCGACACCACCAGCATGCGCCGACCAGGCATCTTTAATTTGAACAGGGGTCCAAACTCGCGGCTCCATCGCTCAAGCTGTTGGTGCAGGTGCGGCACGTCCAGCTGCAGTGCGTTGCCGAAAAATGGCAGACCGCGTGGACCGGGAAGATCGTCGTAGGCTCGAATCGTACCGAGCGGGGCCGCATCATAAGTTTCGGCAAGGTGAGCGTTGGTGCTTGTTTGCATGGACTTCCCCTGAGCGGTTGGACATTTACGGCACTCAAATAATTCCGATGGGGATTGATTCTGCGCTAACTTGGGGTGCCTACACAACCTATATTTAGTAACTAAGCCAACCGCGCGCGGCTAGTCAGCGTAGCTTTCGCTAAGAAGACGGTGCACGCATAAAAAGCCTTGCCATCGTCTGGCGCAGCCACATGCTTCCTGGGTCAAGGTTAAAGCGTTCATGCCAATGTTGTTTGACTTTGTAGTGCGGCAGCAGGGTAGGTGGCTCTAATACTTGAACGCGCTCCTGCTTGGCTAATGCTGCGCCGAGCAACCTCGGCACAAGTACTAAAAAATCGGTTTGCGCCACGATGCGTGCAACGCCCAAAAAGCTGGGTACGCGCAGCACCACGCGGCGTTCGATTCTTTGTTTAGCCAGCACTTTGTCAATAATGGCGTGGCCTGTGCCCGCAGTGGTGACCAAGATGTGGCCTTCTTTTGAAAACAGACGCGGCGTGACTTTGCCTTGAATGCGCGGGTGACTTTTTGCTGCCAGGCAAACAAAGTCTTGCTCGAACAGTGATTGTTGGTAAAACCCTGCCTCCAAGTTCGGCAGAAATCCTACCGCCAAATCGACGTCACCTGACACCAGAGCGTGGCGGCTGTTGTCAGAAATTCTTTCTGCCTCAATCACCAACCCAGGCGCAGTTTTCTGCAAATGATTGACCAGTTTCGGCAGAATAATGATCTCACTGATGTCGGTCATGCAAATGCGAAATTCGCGCACTGCACTGGCTGGGTTGAACATTGCTGGCTTGCCGCGCGCTGCGTCAATGCGGGCCAGCGCTTCGAGCAAGTCGGGGTAAATACTTTGCGCTCTGGGCGTGGGCGTCATGCCGCCTGCCGTGCGCACAAATAAGCGGTCGTCAAAATGCTGGCGCAGCTTGTTCAGTGCAATGCTGGCGCTGGCTTGTTCCATGCCCAGAAGCGCAGCGGCGCGGCTCACGCTTTGCGTTTTGTAGATTTGAACGAAAACGTCGAGCCAATCCAGATTCAGTTTTGCCATGGGCGCAGTATATAAAAACAATATAGTGCATATTGCTTTATGAGTCTTGATGCAATAAAGCTCTAGTGCAATAGTCTGCTGATAACTTAGGGTTGATATGCAATTTCACTTAAACGGATTCAGAACAGGCGACCCCAGCCAGATGGATGCGTCGACTTCACACAAAAAATGCACGGCGCTGCCCGCAGAGGCCGATGTATTGATCGTTGGCTGCGGCCCGGCTGGCCTAACGCTGGCTGCGCAATTGGCGGCCTTCCCCGACATTCGCACTGTCATCGTGGAGCAAAAACCTGGCCCTTTGCAATTGGGTCAAGCCGACGGCG
>JANOWB010000140.1:0-8084 GCA_031417695.1 Polaromonas sp. | reverse complement strand
CAGCACCGACCAGACTTGGAGTGGTGAGCTGACCAATAGCAACGAGGTGTTTGTCACCGGTGTGGGTTCATCCACCACTTACCCCGACTACAAACCCGCGCCGTTTATCGTCTCGTCCCAAGTTGCCGGTGTTGATGTGGTGACAGTGGTGACTGAGGGCATCTTCAGCTATTGCAGCTTTAAGGTAAAAATTGACACAGACCGCTTTTTAGGGTCCGAACAAGCCAATGTGCGCTGCAAAGGCGAGGTCGTGGGCCACGTCACCACCGCCGAGTACGGCTCGCAAATGCTGTCGTTGGGTGGCGTGCATCACCTGACGGGCGGCAGCAAAAAAGAAGGCCGCATCACGATGGAAATGATGCAGGCGCTGGGTAACAAGCAGGCGGTAGAGTTCACGATTGATGGTGGCTCGCAGCTGGTCATTCAAGCGGGCAAAGCGCCCGTGGTCAACGGCGTTGAAGAAAAGCGCATGCGCGTCGGCTGTGGCTCGGCAGCAATTGGTATTTTTGCCCAGCAGTTTGACGGCCTGGCTGATGAGGTAGTGGTGGTTGATGACCACATCACCGGGGTGTTAACTGAGCACCAAGCCGGTCGCTGCCTGGACATGAAAGCATCTGGCATCAACATGATCGGCCGAAAGTCGACCCCGGGCCGCTATTTTCAGGTCGCCAACCCTGGAACGGGTTGGGGTGGCACCGATATCTCAGACCCACTGTCCATCATTGAAAGCTGGGACGCTGATCGTGCTTGGCCAGGTTTGCGGCTACTGATGACATCGACCACCGGCGAACATGCCAGCTGGTATGTGCTCGACAGCGCGCTGCTACCTGTTGAACAAGTCATGCCGCCAAACGTGCAGACCGTGATCGACAGAATCGGCGAGAACTGCGAG
The DNA here is from genome assembly GCA_031417695.1 of Polaromonas sp. Classification (GTDB taxonomy): domain Bacteria; phylum Pseudomonadota; class Gammaproteobacteria; order Burkholderiales; family Burkholderiaceae_C; genus Polaromonas. The sequence continues at coordinate 7,192 of JANOWB010000140.1, read as the reverse complement.
CCATCTTTGTGTACGGTGCTGTTTTTGGGCGGCGCAGGCGGCAGCTTGCGCGCTGGAGTGACTGAAAACCCGGTGCTGTTGACCCGCGCCATCAAAGACGCGCTGGTCAATGTCACTTGCGGCGGCGCGCCCGCCTACGTGTGGCCGGGCGGCGGCATCACCGTGATGGTGGATGTGATGCGCATGCCCGACAACAGCTTTGGCACAGTGCCGACCCCCGCGATTGTTGCGCCGATTGAGTTCAGCATGAGCATGGCCAACTACCAGACATTGGGTGGGCACATGGCGCATGTCCGCACACTACAGGAAGCTTTGCAAAGTGGCGCGTGGCACAACGACGGTGCGCCGCGCACTTTGCAGTGGCAGGCGATGCATCCTTTAAACCCTTGGCCGCTGGGGATGGTACAGAAATGAATGCACAACGCGCTCAGTTGCCCGACGGCCGCTGGCATTTTCAGCATGGACCGATGGACATCATCATCGGCGCGACGGGGGATGCTTCGGCTTTGAAAGATGCGCACGCAAAGGCTTGGCAGCGCTTCCAATACATTTTGCAAGAGCTGGTGCAAGAGCTGCCTTTGCTGCGCCGCTCCGTTCAAGGCGCATGTCCCGTGCACGGGCCCATTGCGCAGCGCATGTGGCTGGCATGCAAACCCTATCAACTCAGCTTCATCACGCCGATGGCGGCGGTCGCTGGGTCGGTTGCGCAAGAGTTGTTGCAGTTCTATCAGGCAGAAGGCATCCAGCGCGCGTGGATCAACAATGGTGGCGATATTGCCCTTCATTTGACGGATAACGAGTCCATCCGCGTCGGCTTGTATGCCAACCTTAAGAAATTAAGCGCAGAGCAGCTGCAAAACGGCATCACCCTAGATGGGCAATTGGAAATTCGCAGCGGCTCACCCGTACGCGGCGTGGCTACCAGTGGCTGGCGCGGGCGTAGTTTTTCATTGGGTATTGCAGACAGTGTCACGGTTTTGGCTCGTACAGCGGCTGAGGCGGACGCTGCCGCGACCGTTATCGCCAATGCCGTCAACATTCAGGACACGCGCATCGTCAGGCGACCAGCTTGTGACATCAAAGACGACTCTGATTTGGGTGACCGGCTGGTAACGGTGGATGTGCAGCCGCTACCGCCAGAACTGACCCAAAGCGCATTAGCCGCAGGCCTGGCGTGCGCATTGACCTTGATTGCGCAAGGACTCATCTGTTCAGCTGTCTTGGTCTGCCAGAATCAACACGTGACCACTGACTTTGCCCTTCAAAAGATGCAAAACAAACGCTTGACCATCAACGCTTGCGGCACAGAATATGCATGAACACCCATGATTGAAACACGCCGAATATTCACACATGTCGAATCGATTGCACACGAGTTCGGTCCGCCGCCACTTGAACCTCTTTTGCGCGGAGCAATTGGCATCGTCATGACCAACCCCTACGCAGGCCGCTACGAGCCGAACATTTTGCCCATGATGGACGCATTGGGCAAAGTAGGCATTGACATGGCCGAACGCTTGCGTGCGGCTATGCATGTGCCGGCCGAACAAATTCAGGGCTACGGCAAAGGCGCAATTGTGGGTGCCAACGGTGAGTTGGAACACGGCGCGCTGTGGCACGTGCCCGGCGGCTATGCCATGCGTGAGTTGCTAGGGTGGAAGGGTGACCGCAACGCGTACACCCAAGGTGGCGGCGCAAGTATTTCCCCATTGCCATCCCAAACTGCAAATGCGTTGTCCATTGTGCCGTCCACTAAAAAAGTCGGCGCACCTGGCACGTCGCTAGACGTGCCAATGACGCACATCAACGCCAGCTACGTACGCAGCCATTTTGATGCGATTGAAGTCCGTGTGCCGGGTGCCCCCTTGGCTGATGAAATTGTTTTTATTTTGGCCATGAGCACCGGCGCCAGAATCCACGCACGGGTTGGTGGCTTGGCGGCCAACGCCATCAGCAAATGGGATGGCTTGCGTTAATGCGCTGACTTGAACGACTAAGGAAAAGCATGAAAGCCCAAATTCGCAAAATCATTGTTCAGGTGGATGAGGTTCATATTGAAATGGGGCGTGCCATATCGCCGCCGACCCGTCGCGCATTGGCGATGGCTGTCATTCACAACCCGCTGGCAGGCAGCTACACAGAAAACCTAGACGAACTGATCGCCATCGGTGAAGAGCTGGGCGGTTTGCTGGGCGACAAGTGCGTGAAAGCGCTTGGCATCGCCCCGGGCGACGCACAAAGTTATGGCAAGGCAGCCATCGTCGGCGAGGCGGGCGAGATTGAACACGCCGCCGCCATATTGCACCCCAAGCTGGGCGCGCCGTTGCGTGCGGCCGTTGAAAAGGGCGCGGCGCTTGTGCCATCAAGTAAAAAACGCGGCACACTGGGTACAGCCATTGACGTGCCGTTAGGGCACAAAGATGCAGCCTTTGTGCGCAGCCACTTTGATGCGATGGAGGCTCGCGTATCCGATGCACCCCGCGCTAACGAGATTGTGGTGGCCGTAGTGGTCACTGACAGCGGCAGGCCGTTAGCGCGGGTAGGCGGCTTGCAGGCGCAAGAAGCCAAAGGCCTAGACGGCTTGCGCTAGTCCCGCGTTATATCAACAGCCATCTTTTTTAAACGTTCATTCAACCTTTCAGGAGTCACCATGAAAATGCAACGCAGAACGCTCAACACCCTCGCCTTTGCTCTGGCTATTCCCAGTTTGATGGCCATGACGGTTTCCGCACAAGCTCAAAATACCATCAAGATTGGCGAGATCAACAGCTACAAAGCACAGCCCGCATTTTTAGAACCGTACAAAAAAGGCATGGAACTGGCGGTCGAGCAAATCAATGCTGCTGGTGGCGTCAACGGCAAAAAGCTGGAGCTGGTGATACGCGATGACAACGCCAACCCCGGCGATGCAGTGCGCGCTGCTGAAGAGCTGATTTCGCGTGAGAAAGTGGATGTATTGACCGGTTCATTTCTGTCCAACATCGGTTTGGCGCTGACTGATTTTGCCAAGCAAAAAAAGTTTTTCTTTTTGGCTGCTGAGCCGCTGACTGACAAAATCGTGTGGCAAAACGGCAACCGCTACACCTTTCGCCTGCGTGCATCCACCTACATGCAAACCGCCATGCTGGTGCCAGAAGCCGCCGCCATGAAGAAAAAACGCTGGGCCATTATTTACCCCAACTACGAGTACGGTCAGTCGGCTGCTGCCAGCTTTAAAGCGCTGATGAAAGCTGCGCAGCCTGATGTGGAATTTGTTGCCGAGCAAGCCACACCGCTGGGCCGTATTGATTCAGGCAGCGTAGTGCAAGCTGTGGCGGATGCCAAGCCGGACGCAATTTTTAATGTGCTGTTTGGCGCGGACTTGTCCAAGTTTGTGCGTGAAGGCAACACGCGTGGCTTATTTCAGGGTCGCGAAGTGGTGAGCTTGTTGACGGGCGAGCCTGAATACCTTGACCCTTTGAGAGAAGAAACGCCAAACGGCTGGCTGGTGACAGGCTACCCGTGGTACGGCATTCAAACGCCTGAGCACAAAGCCTTCTTTCTGGCTTACAACGCCAAGTACAAAGACCATCCAAGATTGGGCTCCGTAGTGGGCTACACCGCCATCAAGTCGCTGGCTGAGGGCATGAAAAAGGCCAAGTCTACTGACACTGAAAAAATGATTGCGGCGTTTCGGGGCTTGAAACTCATGACACCGTTTGGCCCTGTGGTGTACCGCACACAAGACCATCAGTCGACCATGGGTGCGTATGTGGGCCGTACCAAAAACGAAGGCGGCAAAGGCGTGATGGTGAACTACCGTTATGTGGACGGCGCAAAAATGCAGCCGAGCGATGCAGAAGTGGCCAAGTTGCGACCTCTTGAGGCCAATAACTAAAGCGAGGTTCACCTTATCCACAGCACGTAGCAGGGCAACACCGCATGAGTTTTTCTGGTCTCCTGGTTCAATTGCTAAATGGTTTGGCGGGCGCGTCGTCCTTGTTTTTAGTCGCTGCGGGTTTATCGCTGATTTTCGGCGTCACCCGCATCGTGAATTTTGCGCACGGCTCATTCTTCATGGTCGGCATTTATGTCGCCTATTCGCTGGTGGCCAATCTGGGCGGCACGATTGGCTTTTGGCCGTCGTTGCTGCTGGCTGCGTTGGCGGTGGGTGTACTGGGTGCGCTGGTAGAAATTTTGCTGCTACGCCGTATTTACAAAGCGCCAGAGTTGTTTCAGTTGCTCGCTACCTTTGCGCTGGGGCTGGTGATCAAAGACGGTGTGTTGTGGTTTTGGGGGCCTGAAGAGCTGCTTGGCCCCAGAGCTCCGGGTTTGACGGGATCAGTGCTTATTCTGGGGCGGCAGTTTCCCACTTACGACCTCTTTTTAATCGTCGCTGGCCCTGTCGTGTTGGGCTTGCTGTGGCTGCTGTTGACCAAGACTCGCTGGGGCACGCTGGTGCGCGCAGCGACGCAAGACCGTGAAATGGTTAGTGCGCTGGGTGTCAATCAAGCGTGGCTTTTTACAGCCGTATTTGCACTGGGTGCGGTGCTGGCTGGCCTGGGTGGCGCGCTGCAATTGCCGCGTGAGCCTGCCAACCTAGACATGGACTTGAACATCATTGGCGCAGCCTTTGTCGTGGTGGTGGTCGGCGGTATGGGGTCGATTCCCGGCGCGTATGTTGCTGCGCTATTGATAGCGGAATTGAAAGCTATTTGTATCTGGTTGGGACTGGTTGAAATTGCAGGCGTTGCCATTTCGTTTTCAAAGCTCACGTTAGTCGTTGAGTTTGTGGTGATGGCTGTCGTGTTGGTAGCCCGCCCTTGGGGCTTGTTTGGCAGGCCGCAAACACCCAGCAGGCACAGCGCCAAGCCAGAAGACCCGCTGCGGCTGCCCGACAAACTTCAACGGTTTTGCACCATCGCTTTGATAGGCCTGTTGGTGTTGATGCCGTCACTGACTGCCGCGTCACCCTACTTGACGGTGTTGGCTATTGACCTGATGGTGGCAGTGCTGTTTGCCGTGAGCCTGCACTTCATCATGGGGCCTGCGGGTATGCACTCCTTCGGCCATGCGGCGTACTTTGGCTTGGGTGCTTACGGCGCAGCCCTCATGGTGCGCAAGCTGGGTTTGCCGATGGAGGTGGCCTTGCTGGCAGCCCCTATAGTTGCGGCGATTGGCGCATTTTTGTACGGCTGGTTTTGCGTGCGCTTGTCGGGTGTTTACCTGGCCATGCTCACGCTGGCGTTTGCACAAATCACCTGGGCGATTGCTTTTCAGTGGGACGCCGTCACAGGTGGCAGCAACGGGCTAACAGGAGTGTGGCCGGCTGAATGGTTGGCTGACAAGCAAATTTATTACTACTTGACGCTAGCACTGGTGGCAGGTGGTGTCTTGCTACTGCACCGCTTTTTACATTCACCCTTCGGCTACGCCATGCGTGCCTCGCGTGACTCGGTGCTGCGTGCGGACGCCATTGGTATCAATGTGCGCCGCATCAGTTGGGTGGCGTTTGTGATTGCAGGTGCCTTTGCTGGGCTGGCCGGTGCGCTGTATGCGTTTTCAAAAGGCAGTATTTCCCCAGAAACATTGCATGTCAGCCGCTCGATTGATGGGCTGGTCATGGTGCTGCTGGGCGGCCTGCAAACACTGGCTGGGCCAATAGTGGGCGCAGTCACTTTCACTTGGCTGCATGACACGGTAGCGCGCAACACCGACTACTGGCGTGCCATGCTTGGTGCGATTATTTTGATACTGGTGTTGCTCTTTCCGCAGGGCATTGCAGGTTTTGTGAAGCAGCAAATACAAAAGTGGCGTGACCGTAGAGGTGAATTGAAGGAGGTGAGGGCGTGAGCTTGCTCAAAGTCACCAACCTGGGCAAATCCTTCGGCGGCGTTAAAGCAGTCGACGGCATCAGTTTTGAACTGGCAGCGGGCGAGCTGCTGGCGTTAATTGGCCCCAACGGTGCTGGCAAATCCACCACCTTCAACATGGTCAATGGCCAGTTGCGGGCCGATATGGGTTCAATCACGCTGGGCGGCCAAGAGCTGCTCGGCCTTGCCCCGCGCGACATTTGGCGGCTGGGCGTGAGTCGTACCTTTCAAATTGCCGAAACCTTTTTGTCGTTAACGGTGGTTGAAAACGTGCAAATGGCTTTGCTGTCGCGCGACAAAAAACTGTTTTCGTTTTTCACGCGTGCCGCCGGCTACAGGCGCGAAGAAGCGCTGGCGCTGCTAGACCAAGTCAGCATGAAACCTCAAGCCGACAGGGCCTGCAGTGTGCTGGCCTATGGTGACGTGAAGCGGGTCGAGCTGGCGATTGCCATGGCCAATGCGCCTAAGCTGCTGCTAATGGACGAGCCTACCGCGGGCATGGCACCCAAAGAGCGCAACGACCTGATGGCGCTGACCAAGCAACTGGTGGCGGACCGGGGCATGGCAGTTCTGTTTACCGAGCACAGCATGGACGTGGTGTTCGCCTATGCAGACCGCATGATCGTGTTGGCGCGTGGCCGTTTGATTGCGGGCGGCAAGCCGCTTGAAATTCGCGACGACCCCAAAGTGCAGGAAGTGTATTTTGGAACGGGCAAGACTTTCGAGAAAGCCAAAACCCAGAAAGAGCCAGCGTAATGTCAAGCACCGTTATGTTGTTAAACGCAACAGACTTATGCGGCTGGTACGGTGCTGCTCAAATCTTGTTTGATGTGAATCTACAAGTCGGTCGCGGTGAGGTAGTGGCATTGATGGGCCGCAACGGCGCAGGCAAGTCCACCACGCTCAAAGCGCTGACGGGCATGCTGGACAAGCGCCGTGGTGCAGTTCAGTTCATGGGCGCTGACATTTCAAAAAGCGAGCCACACCACGCAGGCCGCTTAGGGCTGGGCTATGTGCCTGAAGACCGCCGCATTTTTACTGACCTGACGGTGATGGAGAACCTGGAGGTCGGTCGCCAAAACCCTCGTCATTGGCCTGACGGTGCAGCTTCACCGGTATGGACACCAGAGAAACTTTTCAAGCTCTTCCCCAACTTGGGCGAAATGCCCGATCGCATGGGTGGGCGCATGAGCGGCGGCGAGCAGCAAATGCTGACGGTCGCCCGCACGCTGATGGGCAATCCGTATCTGGTGCTGCTCGATGAACCCTCTGAAGGCGTGGCGCCTGTCATTATTGAGCAAATGGTGCAAACTATTTTGGAGCTGAAATCGCAAGGCGTC
>JANOWB010000139.1:0-4704 GCA_031417695.1 Polaromonas sp. | reverse complement strand
CGTAGCGCCCGGCCAATAAGTGCGCACCACCATGGCCCTGAACGTAAACGGCGGGTCTTCGTCTTGCCCCAACTGAAAATACGCCGCAAAGCCGAGCAACATCAGCACCAGCATCAAGTAACGGGTAAGCGCGGGGTGGTCCAGCGCCCACTTGGACACATTGAATTTTGATGGGCCAACGCCCGATGGATCTGGGTTCGGTGTCATGCTGGCCTACTTTGCTGCAGGAACTGACGCTGCACTGGCCGCGGCTGGCGCAGCAGGTGCAGCGAGCTTTACAGCAGCCGCGTCACTTGCTATCGGATTAATAGCTGTTTGCGCCCGATTCTCTTGGGCTACAGCCACTTTTTCTGCATAAATAGTGACTTTTTGACCCGGTGACAGCACATGCACACCCGCGCTGACCACCAGCATGCCGGGCTGCAGGCCTGCGGCAATCACGGCCTCGTTGCCGTCAGCCGTGGCGATTTGCACGGTTTGTGATTTCACCGTCATGCTGGTTTTATCAAGCACCCAAACAGCGCTGGCCTGGCCGTCGCGCCTGAGCGCGCTGGTGGGCAGCTTGATGACCGGCTGGCCCTGCACACCGCCCAGCCCCTCGGGCAGCACATAAACCGTAGCGCCCAGCGGGGGCGGCGTGCCGTCGCCGCTCAGTGCCAGCTTGACCAAATAGGTACGGGTGACCGGGTCAGCGCTGGCAGAAACCTCGCGCACTTTGGCCGTCATCAAAGCTGCTTGTGCGTCTTGCGCCCAGCCGCGCACCTTGACGGGCATGCCGGGTTGAATACCAGCTACCTTGTCTTCTGGCACTGAAAACACCACATCGCGCGGGCCGTCTGCGGCAATACGCACTACAGGCGCGCCAGCGGCCACCACCTGACCGGGCTCGGCCTCAATTGCGGTCACCAAGCCAGACACATCGGCCACCAGCGATGCATAGCCTGTCTGATTGCCCTGCACCGCGACCTGCGCCTGGGCTTGATCAACCTGGGCTTGAGCGGCCTTCAGCACGCTTTCACGCCGCTCAAGTTCTGCACCGCTGATAAAGTTTTGCTCTTTGAGTTCTTTGTAGCGCTTGTAGTCAGCCGCGGCCAGATCGCGATTGGTAGCAGCGGCACGCAACTGCGCCCGGGCCGAATCAAAGGCCAGCTTGTAGTCTTGCGGGTCAATTTGGGCCAGCACCTGCCCAACTTTGACGCGCTGGCCAAGCTCTGCCTGCCGCTTGATGATTTTGCCGCCCACCCGGAAGCCGAGACGGCTTTCAAGCTGCGCTTTGACCTCACCCGAAAACTCGTAGCCCGACGAAAAAGCGTTTACACCCACCGTCATCACTTTCACGGCCCTTACCGGCTCCTCTGGTGTTGCAGGCTTAGAGCAAGCCGCCAGCAACATAAGTGCTAACGCCAAGGCGCTGCTAGTGTGGAAATGGGATGTTTTCATGGTGATTTCAGATAAATTCATATTACTGACTGACTGGTTAGTAATTTAAAATAAAGGCGCAAAATTGTCAAGCGACAATCTCACCAATGTCCCTAGGCCCCAACCCAATCCATGGTGTCGAGCACTACGAAAACTTTCCGGTTGCTTCGTTTTTGTGCCCGCCAGCACTGCGGCCAGCCATTGCCGCCATTTATTGGTTTGCGCGAACTGCCGATGACTTGGCTGATGAAGGCGATGCATCACCTGAACAACGCTTGGCTGACCTCGCTGCTTACCAAACTGACCTGGCAGCCTGTGCAGCAGGTGTGCCAACGTCCAATCGCTGGTCGGCGATTTTTACGCCGCTAGGCCAGACAATCGCGCAGTACGCGCTGCCTGTAAATTTACTGGAAGACTTGCTCAGCGCTTTTGAGCAAGATGTCGTCAAAACTCGCTATGCCAACCAAGGCGAACTGCTGGAATATTGCCGCCGCTCAGCCAACCCCGTGGGGCGCTTGCTGCTGCATTTGTACAAAGTCACCGACGCTGAATCGCTCGCCCAAAGCGACAGCATTTGCACAGCCCTGCAATTGATTAATTTTTGGCAAGACTTGAGCGTTGACATTGCGAACGGCCGCATTTATCTGCCTGCTGACGGGTTTGCAAAAAACGGCGTTGATGAGTCGCAGTTGCTTCAGCGGGACGTAAACCCAGCCACCACCGCTCTGGTAGCAGCCAACCTGAAATGGGCGCAAACCTTGATGAAGCAAGGCGCACCGCTGGTGAAAAAAGTGCCGGGCCGTGCGGGCTGGGAGCTCAGGCTGGTGGTACAAGGTGGTTTGCGAATTGCCGAAAAAGTTGAGCAGCTTGGCTTTGCCACCCTGCGGCACCGGCCCAAGCTGAATGCTTGGGATGGCGCGGTGATGCTTTGGCGGGCTGTTTGGATGTGATCAGTCACCCATTCCATCGGGACTTAGGAATCTGTGCCTCGCAAAAGCTTGGTCTATTCCACCACAACCGCATTCAATGCCAGTTCAGCCAGCGCTAGTCTGGAAAATCGCGCCTTGAATTCGGACAGTGGTGCAAAGTAAGCATGTGCCATGCTTGCCAATGGCCGCGTCTGCGCATCCTGCAACGACGGCATTGAAGCGGTTGCGGTCTTTCGTCGGTAACAGCTTTCGAGGGTCACATTTCTTTCAGAACTGAACGCCTTCGTGACATTGGGTGCAGCGGCATGGCGCAATTTGCCAATCTCATTGACGTTCTTCATCCCCGACACATTGGTTTGATCGGGCACAACAGAGTGCGGGCCTTGGAGGTACTGATGCGTCAATCACAGAGTGCAATCACAAATTTTACCCGGGTATTATTGACAAATTAATTTAATCCGGGTATTATTCGATCTTTCAATTCAAAACCGATCTCACCGTGATTGATACCGCTACTCCCTCCTACACCAGCTTCAACGGCCACAAGCGTATCGCCTCTGGCAGCTTGCCGGTCAATGCATTAGCTGTTAAGCACGCACTAGCTTCCGACGTACCCAGTCCACTGCTGACCTTCTGCGACCAGACAGGCCAAGTTGTCGAAATTGACATTCGGGGAAGCGATGCCGAAATGTTGGCACGTCTGCCTCCAGAGGGGTGCCGGCTTCGAGGAGACGAATCGGCACTGATCGATTCCGGGGAATCCGGTGAACCACGTGGCCGTGGGCGGCCAAAGCTTGGCGTTGTTGCGCGAGAAGTCACGCTACTGCCGCGCCACTGGGATTGGTTGGCTACACAGACAGGAGGAGCATCAGTGACTTTGCGCAAACTGGTTGATCAGGCGCGCCGGGCCAACGTGGACCGAGACCGGCAACGCCGGGAGACTGAATGTGCTTATCACTTCATGTCAGTCATGGCTGGTGCTATGGCCGGCTTTGAAGAGGCCTCGCGTGCGCTGTTCGCAAACGACGCGGCAAACTTCCGCCGACAGACCGAAGCTTGGCCGATTGACGTTCGAGATTACGTCAGACACCTGGCTTATCCGCGCCCGTTGGCAGAAGTGCCATCGCTTGCACCGTGACTCATTTGGAACAAAAAGGATTGATGATGACAAACAATAAAACGCTGAAACGACAGTATCTGGAAACGAAAACCCGAGCTGGTGTCTATGCGATCCGTAACCAGATCACGCGCCGGGCGTTGATTGCCGGAAGTACGAACGCGCAGGGCACACTCAACCGGCATCGCTTTGAACTGCAGCATGGACAGCATCGCAATGCGCGTCTGGCGCAAGACTGGGTCGCGCACGGCGAGACCAACTTTCTCTTCGAAATACTCGATATGGTCAAACCCAACGAAGATCCAGCGTTTAATGCCGCACGGGAACTGGACCTGTTAGTTAGCTTGTGGCGCCAGGAAATCCCTTGCGCCGGCGAGCTCAGCTACAACGATATGAGGAGCGCACTTTGATGAACATGAATCTCAACTTCTGTTTGGCGCTACATCGTGCCCACGCCAGCCTGCAACTCAAGCTTGACGACGAGTTGGGCATACACCACGGCATCAGTTTCAGCGACTTTGCGCTGCTGAATTTGCTCGCCCAAGCGGACGGTGGTCGGTTAAGCATTGCGGAACTTGGACGTCCGATGGGTCAGCCTCAATCGGCTGTGCTGCGTCAGTTGATTTTGCTCGAAAAAATCGGCCTGGTGATGCGCGACGGTGCGAATGGAGTTCGTCAGGCTGTTCTTCGCCCGGTCGGTCGTGCACTGGTGAGCGCCGCGCGCGACACTGCAGACAGCATTTGCACCGAAGCCGTCGAATCAATCGACCCCGCAGCGGTTGAGATGGTTTCCGCAGCATTGGAAACGCTTGCATGTGCGCCAACCTTAGCACTCGCATGAGCAATGCCATCGCGACACAAAAACATTTAAGGAGCACACGCCATGCCCAAGATTAAAGCAAACGGAATTGAAATTGAATACGATTGTTTTGGCAATAACGAGGCCGAAGCTGTTCTGCTGATTTCCGGTCTAGGTACGCAGATGATTCGCTGGAGCGAAATGTTTTGCCAGACCTTGGCAGCACAAGGCTACCGCGTGATTCGCTTTGACAATCGCGACGCTGGCCTGTCAACCCACTTCGATAGCACGTCGATGCCGGATCTGGCTGCGATTGCCGACGCAGTCTCTCGCGGCGAAACGACCAGCGTGGCCTATACGCTCTTCGATATGGCGAAAGACGCTGTAGGGCTTCTCGATGCGTTAAAGATCAAGCGAGCGCACGTGGTTGGGAGATCAAT
>JANOWB010000138.1:0-4497 GCA_031417695.1 Polaromonas sp. | reverse complement strand
CGCTCCAGGCGGTTGGGTTGGCTATTCAAAGTTGTCATAAATGAATGGGTTCGTGATTGAGAAAGCGTAGCGAGGGGCCGTCAGGCTAGGCGCGGGTGCCCGAAGAAAACCGGAGCGACCTTGAGGTCGTGAGGATTTGCTTTGGGCTGCAACGACGCATGACGGCTCCGCAGTAGCTTTATTAATTACGAACAGGCTTGCCGGTCGACATCATGCCCATGATCCGTTCTTGCGTTTTCGGATGCTCAAGCAGCGAGCAAAACGCCTTGCGCTCCAGCGTCATCAAATACTCTTCCGTCACCAGCGTGCCGTTGTCGACGTCACCGCCGCAGACCACGTTGGCAATTAAGCAGGCGATGTGAAAGTCATGCGCGCTGATAAAGCCGCCGTCACGCATATTGACAAGCTGGCCCTTGATAGTTGCCAGGCCGCTGCGGCCGACGACTGGGAAGCTGCGCTTGAGAGGCGCGCGGTAACCTGAATCAAACATCGCCTTGGCTTCGTTAATCGCCACAAACAGCAGCTCATTGACGTTGGGCACAATCACATCGCCGTCCAGCAGATAACCAATCTTGCGACTGTCAATCGCGCCTGTGCCGACTGTGGCCATGGCCGCTGCGGTAAAGCCTTCAATTAAAAACGGCAGCATGTCTTTGTTGGTCGACTTGGCTGCGTTCTCAGCCGCGCGGCGGGCAATATAGGCCAGGCCGCACGCGCCGGGCACCAAACCGACACCGACTTCAACCAAACCAATGTAGCTTTCCATCGCGGCCACGCGCTTGGCTGAATACACCGCCATCTCGCAACCACCGCCCAGCGCAAGGCCGCGAATGGCCGACACCACAGGCACAGCGGCGTAACGCATTTTCAGCATCACTTTTTGTAGCTCATGCTCTACTTCATCAATAGCAGCGACACCACTCATCATGAAGGCGGGCAGCATGGCTTGCAGGTCAGCCCCGGCAGAAAACATCTCGTCGTTCGACCAGATGACCATACCCTTGTAACTTTTTTCGGCCATGTCAACACCGAGCGCCAATCCTTCAGCGACGTCGGGGCTGATGGCGTGCATTTTGGTTTTGATGCTGGCAATCAGCACGTCATCGTCAAGCGTCCACAACCTGATCGCGTCGTCTTCATGCAGTGTGGTGCCTGCGGTGGTGAAAGATGGTGCAGCAGCGCCCAAAACATCTTCAGGGAAATGCTGGCGCTCGTACACAGTTAACTTGCGCTTGGGGATGAACTTCTTGGCGGATGCCGACCACGAACCTTGCGGTGTATGTACGCCACCTGCATCGGCTACCGGGCCTTTGAACACCCAATCAGGCAGCGGCGCATTACATATCGCTTTGCCTGCATCAATGTCTTCCTTGATCATGGTCGCCACTTGCAACCAGCCCGCTTCTTGCCACAGCTCAAACGGGCCTTGTTTGGCACCAAAGCCCCAACGCATCGCAAAGTCGATGTCGCGGGCGGTCTCTGCAATGGTTTCCAAATGAACCGCAGCGTAATGAAACTGGTCACGCAAGATGGCCCACAAAAAGCGTGCTTCAGCGCCTTCGGCATTGCGCAGCAAAGCCAAGCGCTCGCCTGCAGGCTTTTTCAACATGCGGCCGACCACGTCGTTTGACTTGGCGCCGCCTGCCACGTATTCCATGCTTTCAGGGTCGAGCCGCATGATGTCGCGGCCGACTTTTCTGTAAAAGCCCGCGCCAGTTTTTTGTCCCAAACTTTTTGATTCGAGCAGCTTGGCCAGCACGGGAGGTGTGCCGTACATGCCTGCAAACGGGTCTGGCGTTTTGCCCTCACCTTCGCCAAGGTTGTCTTGCAGCGTTTTAATCACATGCGCCATGGTGTCAAGGCCCACCACATCCGCCGTGCGGAAGGTACCTGAGCTGGCGCGGCCCAGTTTTTTACCCGTCAAATCATCGACCACGTCGTAGGTCAAACCAAAGGCTTCGGTCTGCTTCATGATGGCCAGCATGCCGGCAATGCCGACGCGGTTGGCAATGAAGTTGGGCGTGTCGTGAGCGCGCACCACATTTTTACCCAAGCCGCTGGTAACGAATGCTTCGAGGTTGTCGAGCACATCTGCGCCGGTGGTCGGCGTGTTGATCAACTCGACCAGCGTCATGTAGCGCGGTGGGTTGAAAAAGTGAATGCCGCAAAAGCGTGGTTTGATCGACTCGGGCAGCGCCTCGCTCAGTTTGGTGATCGACAAGCCCGACGTGTTGCTGGCCACAATCGCGCCTTCAGCAATGAAGGGCGCTATCTTGTGATACAGGTCGGTTTTCCAGTCCATGCGCTCGGCAATCGCTTCGATGATCAGGTCGCACTCTTTGAGAACATCCATGTGTTCTTCGTAGTTCGCTTGCTGAATGAGTGCTGCGTCTTCGGGCACGCCGAGGGGCGCGGGCTTGAGTTTTTTGAGCCCTTCAATGGCGCGCGTAACGATACCGTTTTTCAATCCTTCTTTTGCAGGAAGATCAAACAGCACAACCGGAATTTTGCAATTGACCAGATGCGCAGCGATTTGCGCGCCCATCACGCCTGCGCCCAGAACAGCGACTTTTTTGACCACGAATTTAGACATTTTTTTCTCTCAGAATTTCTCAACGCACTTTGCTGGCCAAGCAGCAAGGCAAAAACAATTTGCCAATGACTTACTCAGCGCGCACCCAGGTCTGGCTGCGCCCAAACGGGCCAATGCTGCCGCGCACGCTGAGTTTTTTTCCGCCTTCTTCTGGCGTTAACTTCAGCGTGTATTCCTTGCCGTTTTCAGGGTCCAGAATTTTGCCGCCCGTCCACACATCAGCGCTTTCTTCTTTTTTCGCACCGCGAATAATCTCTAGCCCCAGGATGGGCTTGTCTTTGCGCACGTCTTTGCACTCGTCACACACTTCGTCTTGCTTGGCGCCCTTGCGAAGCAGCTTGCTGACCTTGCCAGTCAGTACGCCGCCGGCCTCAAGGATGGTGACTTCAGACTTGATTTCTTTAGTCTTCTCATCAATGGTGTGCCATTTGCCGACAGGCGTGTTTTGCGCCCAAGCTGCACCAAGCGTTCCCAGCAAGGCAAAAACGGTGATAAGGCGATTGAACATGGCGAGCTCCATTTTTTGAGGTTTACAACAGGCGGGGATTTCTTCAAGCCAATGCTTCGTCAGTTTCCATCAGCGACTTGGCGCCGCTGCGCGCGGTGCGCATCAGCGTTGCAGTCTCAGGGAACAGTTTCGCAAAGTAAAAACGTGCGGTTTGCAGCTTGGCGATGTAGAACTTGTCGGTGTTGCCAGCAGCAATCTCGCGCAGCGCAACTTGCGCCATGCGGGCCCAGAAGTAGCCAAACACCAAATGCCCTGCCACGCGCAGGTAGTCAACTGCCGCAGCGCCGACTTCGTCGGGGTTTTGAAAGCCTTTAAAACCCAGCTCGGTGGTGAATTTGGTCATCTGCTCGGCCAGCACGGCCAGCGGGTTGATGAACTCGGCCATCTTTTCGTTCACGCCTTCTTCTTGAACCAGCGCGCCGATGAGCTTGCCGAATTTTTTAAGCGTCGCGCCGTTGTTGCTCAAAATTTTGCGGCCCAGCAAGTCAAGCGACTGAATGGTGTTGGTGCCCTCGTAAATCATATTGATGCGGTTGTCGCGCACCAGCTGCTCCATGCCCCACTCTTTCACGTAGCCGTGGCCGCCAAACACCTGCAGACAAGCGTTGGTAGAAATATGGCCGTTGTCGGTGATAAAGGCTTTGACAATTGGCGTGAGCAGCGAGAGGATTTCGCCGCTTTCTTTGCGCACGGCTTCATCTGGGTGCTCCATCTCTTTGTCTAGCAGCACCGCGCAGTAGGTGGCCAGTGCGCGGCCACCTTCGGCGTAGGCCTTGGCGGTCAGCAGCATTTTGCGCACATCAGGGTGCACGATGATCGGGTCTGCGGCTTTGTCTTTAGCTTTAACGCCCGACAGCGAGCGCATTTGAATGCGGTCTTTGGCATAGGCCAATGCGTTTTGGTACGCCACTTCGGTCAAGCCCAAAGACTGGTTGCCCACGCCAAGGCGGGCGGCGTTCATCATCACAAACATGCCCTGCATGCCTTTGTTGGGCGCGCCGACCATAGTGCCAATAGCGCCATCTAAAACGATTTGCGCCGTGGCGTTGCCGTGGATGCCCATTTTGTGCTCAAGGCCGCCGCAATAAATGCCATTGCGCTCGCCCAAAGTTCCAACTGCCTTGACGTGGAACTTGGGCACGATGAACAGGCTGACGCCCTTGATGCCGGGGGGTGCATCGCTCAACCGGGCCAGCACCAAATGAATGATGTTGCCGGCCAGGTCGTGCTCACCTGCGCTGATGAAAATTTTGTTGCCGGTGATTTTGTAAGTGCCGTCAGGCAGGGCCTCGGCCTTGGTGCGCATCAGGCCCAGGTCGGTGCCGCAATGCGGTTCGGTCAGGCACATGGTGCCGGTCCACTCGCCGCTGGTCAGCTTGGGCAGGAAGGTGGCCTT
>JANOWB010000137.1:0-2329 GCA_031417695.1 Polaromonas sp. | reverse complement strand
CCCCATCGAGCACACACTGGCCCGCCGCGGCGCTGAGAAGCTTTGGGATCTGTTGCACACCGAGGCGTATGTCAACTGCCTGGGCGCGTTGACCGGTGGCCAGGCCATGCAGCAGGTTAAAGCGGGCGTCAAAGCCATTTACCTGTCTGGCTGGCAAGTTGCCGCTGACAACAACAGCTACGCCTCGATGTACCCCGACCAGTCGCTGTACCCAGTTGATTCAGTGCCTACCGTGGTCGAGCGCATCAACAACACCTTCCGCCGTGCAGACGAAATCCAGCATTCCAAAGGCATCGACGCTGGCGACAAGGGCTACATCGACAACTTCGCGCCGATCGTGGCTGATGCTGAAGCCGGCTTTGGCGGCGTGCTGAACGCGTTTGAACTGATGAAAGCCATGATCAAGGCAGGCGCTTCAGGCGTTCACTTTGAAGACCAGTTGGCTTCTGTTAAAAAATGCGGCCACATGGGCGGCAAAGTGCTGGTGCCCACCGCTGAGGCTTGCCAAAAACTGATTGCCGCCCGCATGGCTGCTGACGTGTGCGGCGTGCCAACGCTGGTCATTGCCCGTACAGACGCAGAAGCAGCCGACTTGCTGACCAGCGACTACGACGCAAACGACAAGCCTTTCATCACTGGTGAGCGCACCGCTGAAGGTTTTTACAAAACCAAAAAGGGCATGGACCAGGCGATCAGCCGCGCAGTGGCTTACGCCCATTACGCCGACCTCGTGTGGTGCGAAACTGGTACGCCCGACCTTGAATTTGCCCGCAAATTTGCCGAAGCCGTACACGCTGTTCACCCCGGCAAAATGCTGGCCTACAACTGCTCGCCGTCGTTTAACTGGAAGAAAAACCTCGACAACGCCACCATTGCCAAGTTCCAGAAAGAGCTCGGCGCGATGGGCTACAAGTACCAGTTCATCACACTGGCTGGTATTCATTCCATGTGGTACAACATGTTTGATTTGGCACAAGACTACGTTGCACGCGGCATGACCGCCTATGTCGAGAAAGTGCAAGAGCCAGAATTCGCAGCCCGCGACCGCGGCTACACATTCGTGTCGCACCAGCAGGAAGTCGGCACCGGTTACTTCGATGAAGTGACCACCGTGATTCAGGGTGGCAAGTCGAGCGTGACCGCGCTGACGGGCTCGACCGAAGAAGAGCAGTTTCACTGAGATCAAGACGACAAATGGTCAGTTGTAAAATACAGCTCGCCCTTTAACTAAAAGCGCGGTTATTAGCCGCGCTTTTTTATTCCTGTTCTTAAGTCTCGTTATTTATGCTCAACATTACGCTCCCGGACAACTCGCAACGCCAATTCGACGGCCCAACCACCGTCGCCGAGGTTGCCGCGTCGATAGGCGCCGGCTTGGCCAAAGCAGCGCTGGGCGGCAAGGTAGACGGTAAGGTAGTTGACACCAGCTATCTGATCGAGAAAGATAGCGCCTTAGCCATCATCACCGCCAAAGACGCCGACGGCCTGGAAATGATCCGCCACTCAACGGCTCACTTGTTGGCCTATGCTGTAAAAGAGCTATTTCCAGATGCTCAAGTCACGATTGGCCCGGTGATTGAAAACGGGTTTTTCTATGACTTTTCGTACAAGCGACCGTTCACGCTTGAAGACCTGATCGCCATTGAAAAGCGCATGACAGAACTTGCCGCCAAAGACGAGCCGGTAACGCGCCGCGTGCTTCCGCGTGACGAGGCGGTGGCGCATTTCAACAGCATTGGTGAGCACTACAAAGCTGAAATCATTTCCAGCATTCCGGCGGGTGAGGACGTGTCTCTCTACCGCGAAGGCAATTTTGAAGACCTGTGCCGTGGCCCGCACGTGCCCTCAACCGGCAAGCTGAAGTTTTTTAAGCTCATGAAGCTGGCCGGTGCCTACTGGCGCGGCGATCACCGCAATGAAATGCTGCAGCGCGTGTATGGCACGGCCTGGGCGACCAAAGACGATTTGCAGCAGTACCTGACGCAACTTGAGGAAGCTGAAAAACGCGATCACCGCAAGTTGGGTAAAGAGCTGGACTTGTTCCATATCGATGACCATGCGCCGGGCCTGGTGTTTTGGCACCCCAAGGGCTGGACGTTGTGGCAGGGCGTTGAGCAGTACATGCGCAAGGTCTACCAGGACAATGGCTATCAGGAAGTCAAGGGCCCGCAAATCATTGACAAAACGCTGTGGGAGAAAACCGGCCACTGGGACAAGTACCGCGACAACATGTTCACCACCGAGAGCGAAAAGCGTGAATACGCTTTGAAGCCCATGAACTGCCCCGGCCATATTCTGATTTTCAAACAAGGCATCAAAAGCTACCGTG
>JANOWB010000136.1:0-7507 GCA_031417695.1 Polaromonas sp. | reverse complement strand
GGGTCCATGGTGGTTTCCCACAGCTGAGCGGGGTTCATCTCGCCCAGTCCTTTGTAGCGCTGGCGGCTGGTCGCGTTTTCGGCCTGGCCCACCAGCCACTTCATGGCCTGACGGAAATCGCCGATTTTTTCTTCTTTTTGGCGCTCGCCTTCGCCGCGCATCACTTTGCCACCCTCGCCAATCAGGTCTTTGAACGTAGCCGCGGCATTGGCCAGCATGGCGTAGTCGGCGCCGTGTACAAAGTCTTGGGTCAACACACTGCTTTTCACGTTGCCGTGGTGCCGACGGCTGATGCGCAAAATCGGCTTGTCGGTGCGCACATCGAATTCGCCCGCCACTTCGGCTGTGGGCAAAAACTTTTGCAGCGCGGCGGCAGCTATTTCAGCATCGACCACGGTATCCAGATTCAAATGCACGCCGTCGGCAATGGCTTTAAGCGCTTCGGCGTCCATGAAGCCGCGCAGACGGGTAATCACCGCCTCAGCCAGTTGGTGCTTGCGCGCCAGCTCGGCCAGTGTGTCACCAGACAGCAGCACGCTGCCTTTCGCGCCTTCTGCGCCGGTTTGTACTGACGCATCTTTGAGCGCAATGCGCAGCAAAAACGTATCGAGTGCGCCGGTGTCTTTCAAGTACTGTTCTTCTTTGCCGGCCTTGACTTTGTACAGCGGCGGCTGCGCAATGTAGATATGGCCGCGCTCAACCAGCTCGGGCATTTGGCGGTAGAAAAACGTCAGCAGCAGTGTGCGAATGTGCGCGCCGTCAACGTCAGCATCGGTCATGATGATGATGCGGTGATACCGCAGCTTGGCCACGTTAAAGTCGTCGCTGCCGGTGCTACCGCCGGCCTTACCAATGCCGGTGCCCAGCGCGGTAATCAACGTCAAAATTTCGTTGCTGGTCAAAAGCTTTTCATAGCGCGCTTTTTCAACGTTCAAAATCTTGCCGCGCAACGGCAAAATTGCCTGGAATTTACGGTCACGGCCCTGCTTGGCAGAGCCACCAGCCGAGTCCCCCTCGACCAGGTAGATTTCGCACAGCGCCGGGTCTTTTTCCTGGCAGTCGGCCAGCTTGCCGGGCAGGCCCATGCCGTCGAGCACGCCTTTGCGGCGCGTCATGTCGCGCGCTTTGCGGGCAGCTTCGCGCGCCCTCGCAGCTTCAATGATTTTGCCGACAATGATTTTTGCGTCGGCTGGCCGTTCTTGCAAGTAGTCATAAAGCAACTTGCTGACGATGTCTTCCACAGGGCCGCGCACTTCGCTTGACACCAGCTTGTCTTTTGTCTGACTCGAAAACTTCGGTTCTGGTACCTTCACACTGAGTACACAGCACAGGCCTTCACGCATGTCATCGCCGGTGACTTCGACTTTTGCTTTTTTCGCCATCTCGCTGTCGTCAATGTATTTATTGATCACACGTGTCATGGCTGCGCGCAGACCGGTCAGGTGCGTGCCACCATCGCGCTGCGGAATGTTGTTGGTAAAGCAAAGCACTTGCTCGCTATAGCCACTGTTCCACTGCATGGCTACTTCTACGCCAATGTTGGTGCCCTGATCGCTTTGGCGGTCGCCCATGGCGGCAAACACGTTGGGGTTTAAAACCGTTTTGCCTTTATTGATGAAGTCGACAAAGCCTTTGACACCGCCAGCGCCTGCAAAATCATCTTCTTTGCCGGTGCGTTCATCTTTCAGACGGATCTTGACGCCGTTGTTCAAAAAACTCAACTCACGCAAACGCTTGCTCAAAATTTCGTAGTGAAAATCAGAGTTGGTCTGGAAAATATCCAGGTCGGGAAGAAAGTGAACTTCTGTTCCGCGTTTGTCGGTGTTGCCCATGACCTTCATGGGCGAGGTTTCTACGCCGCCAATGTTTTCAATAATACGGTTTTGTACAAAGCCTTTTGAAAACTCCATGACGTGGACTTTTCCGTCCCGGCGAATCGTCAGCCTGAGCATCTTGCTCAGCGCGTTAACGCAACTCACGCCCACGCCGTGCAATCCGCCCGACACCTTGTAGCTGTTCTGATTGAATTTGCCGCCCGCATGAAGCTCTGTTAGCGCGATTTCAGCCGCCGAGCGCTTCGGTTCGTGCTTGTCGTCCATCTTCACGCCGGTCGGAATGCCGCGCCCGTTGTCGGTCACGCTGATCGAGTTATCGGTGTGGATGATGACGGATATATCGTCGCAATGACCCGCGAGCGACTCATCAATCGAGTTGTCGACCACTTCAAACACCAAGTGGTGAAGACCCGTACCGTCGGATGTGTCGCCAATGTACATACCTGGCCGTTTGCGAACTGCCTCTAACCCCTCCAGGATTTGGATAGACCCTTCGCCGTAAGCTTCTGAAGCACCGACCTGGTTGGTATCAATTTTTGGCTGAAAGTTAGAGCTTTCCTCGCCCGCTTGCCCTTGATTCACGTTCACGCCGTCCGCGCCAGGGGTGCTGTTATCGGTCTGGTTGGGTTTGTTTTCTTCAGTCATAACTCACTTCACATCGAATTTTCTTAATCACTTGAATGACCAAACCCGCCTTGAAAGCGGGTTTGCAATGGGCTCTATTTATACAGATACGGGTTTTAAATTCGCATCGGCATAACAACGTACTTGAAAGTGGCGTTGTCTGGAATGGTCAACAACGCTGAGCTGTTGGAATCGGCCAACTCCATCTTCACCATGTCTTGCTCCATGTTGGTCAACGCATCAATCAAATAAGTAACGTTAAAACCGATTTCGATAGAGTCGCCGGCGTAGTCAATATCAAGCTCGTCAACAGCTTCTTCCTGCTCAGCGTTGTTGCTGGCCACACGCAGCACGCCCGGTTCAATATTCAGGCGCACGCCTTTGAATTTTTCGCTGGTCAAAATTGCTGTGCGCTGCAAGCTGGCCAACAGGGGAACACGGCCCATGGTGATGATGTTTTTGTGATTTTTAGGAATAACCCGGTTGTAGTCGGGAAACTTTCCTTCGACCAGTTTGGTAACGAATTCCATACCGTCAAAGCTGAACTTCGCTTGGTTACCCGCGAACTGCATGTGAATCGCGCCTTCTTTGTCGCTCAGTAAACGCTGCATTTCCAGCACGGTTTTGCGAGGCAAAATAACTTCTTGTTTGGGTACTTCGACATCCAGCGTCGCCGACGAAAACGCCAGACGGTGGCCGTCAGTTGCTACCAGGCTAAGTTGCTTGCCTTCAGCAACAAACAAAATACCGTTGAGGTAATAGCGAATATCGTGCACAGCCATTGCAAACGAGACCTGATTGAGCAACTCTTTCAAGACCTTTTGCGGCACTGAAAAGCCCGGGCCAAAGTTGGCGGCTTCTTGCACTAACGGAAAGTCTTCAGCAAGCAACGTCTGCAGCGTAAAACGACTTTTACCGCCTTTTAAAATCAGCTTGTTCTGCGCCGACTCTATCGACACCACCTGATCGCTTGGCATGGAACGCAAGATGTCGATCAATTTGCGCGCACCCACGGTCGTTGTGAAACTACCACCGTCACCGCCCAATTCAGCGGTGGTGCGAATTTGAATTTCTAAATCACTGGTCGTCAATTGAAGGTTGTCCCCTGTTTTTCGAATCAGGACATTGGCAAGAATCGGCAACGTATGGCGGCGTTCCACGATACCCGCTACCGATTGCAAAACGGTCAGCACTTTGTTCTGGGTTGCTTTTAAAACGATCATTGATCTATCTCCCTCTTATTTCTGTTTATTTCTTTAATTTAAATTAGTAGTAGTAGTAAGGGCGGCGCAATTCTGTGCACAACGTGATTTTCCCCTTTTTAATCATCAAGTTGGGAATTGTTAAACCTTGTGGCGAGCGATGCGTTTACTGTGCATGTCAAATGAATAACTTTTAGTTTTCAAGAGTCGCTGTGGATAACCTTGCACTTGTGCAAAAGTTATACCCAGATTTATACCTGTCGCCGATGACAGCCAGGAACCAGACACTATTGGGTTTAAAAGCACGTATCAGCCTTTTAGCGTTTGTTCTAATACGTGCAGTTGCTGATTAAGCTCGGTCAACAACTGCCTTTCAGCCGACATTTTTCGAACCGCATGCAGCACGGTGGTGTGGTCTCTGCCGCCAAACAGCTCACCAATTTCAGGCAGGCTTTTTTGTGTCAGTTCTTTAGCCAGATACATCGCAATTTGGCGGGGCCGTGCAATGCTGGCTGGGCGCTTTTTCGAGTACATATCAGCGACTTTGATCTTGTAATAGTCGGCCACCGTTCGCTGAATGTTTTCAACCGAAATTTGTCGGTTTTGAATAGAAAGTAAATCCCGAAGCGCTTCTCTGGCCAGTTGAATGGAGATTTCTTTTTGGTTAAAGCGCGAATAAGCAAGGATTTTACGCAACGCACCTTCCAGTTCACGGACATTTGAGCGAACGTTTTTCGCAACAAAAAAAGCAACTTCTTCAGGCATCACGGCGCCTTCTACTTCGGCTTTTTTGATCAATATTGCTACGCGCATCTCGAGTTCTGGCGGCTCGATGGCAACGGTTAGCCCCGAATCAAAGCGCGACACCAGCCGCTCATGGATGTCCGTTAACCCTTTTGGATAGGTATCGCTGGTCATCACAATGTGTGATTTTTTGGTCAATAAGGCTTCAAAAGCATTAAAAAACTCCTCTTGTGTTCGATCTTTATTGGCAAAAAACTGAACATCGTCAATCAGCAACAAATCGAGCGAGTGATAACGCTCTTTAAACTCGTCAAAGGTTTTGCGCTGATAGGCCTTGACAACATCAGACACAAACTGTTCTGCATGAATGTACAAAACTTTAGCGGCAGGATTCTCAGCGACCAGCCGATTGCCAATGGCATGCATCAAGTGGGTTTTACCCAAGCCGACACCGCCATAAATAAAAAGTGGGTTGTACAGCTGCCCCAAGCTACTGGCGACGTGCAGAGCAGCGGCCCGGCCCATGCGGTTAGCCGTTCCCTCAATCAAAGTATCAAAAGTCAACGCAGTGTTTAAGCGACTTTTGAAGGGCGCATTCGCGAAGTCGTCAGCCACCCCCAACTCCATGGGCTCAGCAAATGAGGCGTTGTAGCTTGGGCTGGGAGAGGCTCTAGGGCCGCTGGGCGCTTCGCGCGGAGCAAGCGCTAACTCAAGTGAGACGCTGTGGCCAGACACCTTTTCAAGCAAACCAGCAATGCGCCCGGCATATTGGGCGCGAATCCAGTCAAGCTTGAAACGGTTGGCAACCCGCACCGTGACTTTGGACAGATCTTCAGATACCTCAGCCTCCAGCGGGCGAATCCAGGTTGAAAACTGTTGCTCAGGAATCTCTTGAGCCAGTTGATCAACACAAACCTGCCAGAGGCTTTGGCTAAGTACCCCGTTGCGCGCGTCAGCCACAGGAGTCGGCCTGACCGGTAAAGTCATTGCTTTTTGTACTGTGGATAGGATAGAAGTTCACGCCCTAGTATTGTACTCATTTTGAGAGTTATCCACACCACTGTTTCGGCGACTTTTGAGGCGCAATTGCCCGGACTCACTCAAAACCCGCGCAAAGCAGTTTCAGCCGCATAAAAGTCGCGTTTGGCAGCCGCCTCGCTTGCCCGAGCCAAGAAATCTGCGATAATCAAAGGTTCGCCGGTTGGCGCCACTGTATGGCAACAATCGGCAAAGCCATCCAAGCCCGAGCGGTAGACAGTGTTTGCAGTCGACTTTCGGAACTCTTTTTAGCAAACAGCTGGACTTATTATGAAACGCACTTACCAACCTTCCAAAGTTAAACGCGCCCGGACGCATGGCTTTCTCACCCGCATGAAAACGCGCGGCGGACGCGCTGTTATCGCGGCAAGGCGCGCCAAAGGCCGCAAGCGTCTGGCGGTCTAAGCCAGAGCGTTAGCGATAGCGTCAAAACCGAGCGCTCCTTGCCGGGCACCTCGAACGCTTTCGCCAATTGATTCACCGCGCAATCGCTCATTTTTTTACAATCATCTGTGAAGCGGTTCAAAAGCAGACCGCAGTTTCAGGCGGCGTTGAATGCGCCGGTGATTGCGAAGACGCAGCATTTCGTCATGCATAAAGCACTTATCGCGACGGAATCGCTCGAACCCAATTTAAATTTGTTTACCCAAGACGTGTGGCTAGGAGCAATGGTGCCGAAACGGTGGGCCAAGCGTGCCGTGACACGAAACACCTTGAAGAGACAAATCTATTCACTTGGCGGCGGCCTGGAGCATCAGTTTTCTTGCGCGGCGTATTTGATACGGCTTCGTTCGGAATTTTCGCGCCAACACTTCCCAAGTGCGTCGTCAGATGCATTGCAACAGGCGGCCAGAGCCGAATTGACCAACTTATTGCAAATCGGGTTGAACGCAAAGTGACCATATGAAAACCGCTTTAGGGGTGTTGTATCGCTTTCCCCAGCAGGCGTTGATCTTGCTGGTCAAATCGTATCGGCTTTTGCTTAGCCCGTGGCTCGGAAACGCATGTCGATTCGAGCCTACCTGCTCTGCGTATGCGCTGCAGGCACTCAATAAGCATGGCGCGGCGGTCGGGGGAGCGTTCACCCTTTATCGTCTTGTGCGCTGTCAGCCCTGGTGTCGCGGCGGGCACGACCCGGTACCAGAGACCGCCAGAGTCCAAGCCTTGTTTACCAGGTTACTGACGCCCAGAGCGCCTCAGAGCCCATCACCGTTACCTTCACCGTCCGCATCATTTTCTCCTGAAAAGAATTCCCCATGAACGATATTCGCCGCACTATTTTGTGGGTTATTTTTGGTTTTTCCATGGTGCTGCTGTGGGACCAGTGGCAGATTGCAAACGGGCAAAAGCCAACCTTCTTCCCAACTCAAAACCAAACCGCGGCCGGGAAACCAGCCGCCGGAACGTCAGCAGCAGGATCCACAACGCCACTGACGCAAGGCGCAGCCGCGCCGTTGGCCGGCGGCTCACAGGTGCCCACGGCAACCGCAGCAAACACCGGGGCAGTGCCTACCGGGGCGTCTGGTACCACGCAGCAAACCGCTCGAGAAAAGCTGGTAGTCGCCACCGACGTGTTCACGTTGACATTTGACACAGAAGGCGGAGCTTTGGTGAAGTCGTCTTTCAACAAATTTAAAGACTTGGCCGACAAAGCCAGCGGCTTTGTGTTGCTAGACGAAAGCGCGGGGCGGGTGTACGTCGCCCAAACGGGCTTGATCGCTGCCGCCGGTGGCGTTGCTTTGCCGACCCACAAGACGCCTATGGCGGTGGTCGCTGGGCCAAGAACACTGGCAGACGGACAAAATGAATTGCAAATCAAGTTTGAGTCGCCCGATGTGGGTGGCGTCAAGCTGATCAAAACCTACACGCTGCGGCGTGGGGCATACGACATCGCCGTGCGCCACGAGGTTATCAACACAGGCACGGCGCCGGTGTCCCCTCAGCTCTACCTTCAATTAGTGCGCGACGGTAATCCGCCGGTTGGCGAGTCGTCGTTTTATTCAACGTTCACTGGCCCAGCGATTTACACCGAAGCCAAGAAGTACCAAAAAATCGAGTTTAAGG
>JANOWB010000135.1:0-4398 GCA_031417695.1 Polaromonas sp. | reverse complement strand
GAGATCAACAATCGCCCGCGAAAGACCTTGAACGCTTACTCACCGCTGGAGGTGTACCGCAATTTGCTGCTGAACCACCACAGCGCTCCAGATATCATCCAATGATCCACAGTGTTGCGCTTAGAGTTGAATCCAAGCAATGAATACGGGCGTAAACAGCTATATAAATAGTAGCAAAAATCGCAAAGGCGCGTGTGATTTTTTACGCTGGCAATTTGTGTACACGCAAAAACACTTTGCTGACCGCCAAACAACAGCTAAGGGCGGCGGTTTTGATGTCGCCTTGATCGCGGTTGGCGCTTACCAGCCGCGCTGGTTCATGAAAGAGCAGCACGTTAACCCCGCGGAGGCGGTGCAAATTCACCAAGATTTGAAAGCCAAGCGTAGCGTGGGCGTGCACTGGGGCACTTTTGCCCTGACCGATGAGCCACTTGACCAGCCGCCCAAAGACCTGGCAGTGGCCGTGGCAAGCAAGGCCTTGGGCCCGCAAGACTTCACGCTGATGGCGATTGGCGAAACCCGACAACTCCCCACCCGGGCTGCGCCATGACCCAGCAAAAACCGAAGCGCCCCAAGGCAGAACACGACGAGCAGCCGCTGCAGCCAAAGCGGGCCACGCTGGCCGACAAAATCCGCGCTGCGCTGCCCAAGCGCGACGTGCTGGCCGCCCACCCTTGGCTAAAACCGGTTGCGCACAGGGTACTTGACCCCAAGCTGTGGCGCATGCACCACGAGTCTGTGGCCCGTGGTGCGGCACTGGGTATTTTTTGGGCATTTGTGTTGCCAGTAGCGCAAATCTTGGTGGCCGCGGCCAGCTGCGTCTGGTGCCGCGCCAATATACCGGTAGCAGTTGGCATGACACTGGTCACCAACCCGTTCACGATCGGGTTCTGGCTGTGGCTGGCCTACAAAGTGGGCAGCCTGGTGCTCGATGCGCCGCCGCCGTTGCCTTTCAAGCAAATCAGTGAAAGTGGCGGCATCATGGCTTATTTAGAGTCTATCGGTGCCCCGGCCATTTTGGGCATGGGCATGTTTGCGGTAGGCGGCGCGCTGGCAGCTTATGCTTTGGTCAAAATAACGTGGCGCTTGCAGTTTTTGGTAAAACAAAAAAATCGCGCCAGCCGGCTTAAAAAGACAGCCCACGCCAAGCGCAACCCTTGATGATTGAATGCCTGAACCATGACCACAACCCTTCCTGACACGATTTGCTACCTAAATGGCGACTATACGCCGCTAAAAGACGCCAAAATCAGCGTTCTAGATCGCGGTTTTATTTTTGGCGACGGTGTGTACGAGGTGGTTCCGGCCTATGGCGGCGTGTTGTTCAGCTTTGCCCAGCACATGGCTCGGCTTGACCGCAGCTTGGCCGAGCTGCGCATTACTAACCCGTTAACGCACACGGAGTGGCGCGAAATCGCTATGCAATTAATAGCTGCTCGCGCCCATAAAATAAAGGCTACAGCCCAAAATGAAGGTCAAATTGAGCCTAATTTGGATCAAATCATCTACATTCAGGTCAGCCGTGGTGTAGCCCTGCGTGATCACGTTATGCCGCCCAATCTAAAACCCACGGTGTTCGTCATGGTCAACGCCATGAAGCTGCCCAGCCCAGCGCAGCGCACCCAAGGCGTGGCCTGCGTAACGGCAGACGACTTCCGGTGGGAAAAAGCACATATCAAAAGCACCAGCTTGCTGGGCGCAGTGTTTTCGCGGCAAATAAGCGCAGATGCAGGCGCGTTAGAAACAATTATGTTCAGAGGCGATTATTTAAGCGAAGCCGCCGCCAGCAATGTGTGGGTCATTAAAGACGGTAAAGTGCTCGGCCCGCCCAAAGACAGGCTGGTGCTGGAAGGTATTCGCTATGGGTTGATTGAAAGCCTGTGCCGCAGCGCAGGCATAGGTTTTGAGCTGCGGCGCATCACCAGAGCTGAAGTGTTTGGTGCCGACGAGCTGATGCTGTCGTCTGCCACCAAAGAAGTGCTACCCGTTACGCTGCTAGACGGCCAAAAAATCGGCCTGGGTGCTACTGCAGGTTTGCCCGGCCCCATCTACGCCAAACTGTATGCCGCTTACCAGCAAGCCAAGCAACAATCCGCGCAGCAAAGCGATCTAGAGCAAGCTGCATGACTGCCATTCCAGAGACCCCAAAAATGCCAGACACCCCGCCGAATAGCCCACCTGAAGTTCCCAAACAAGAGTCGCTGATCGAATACCCGTCCCAGTTCCCCATCAAAGTCATGGGGCTAAAGGTAGACGGCCTGGTAGCGGCCATTACCCACGTAGCGCACCAGCTCGACCCCGCGTTTGACGCCAGCACCATCGAGCTGCGTGAAAGCAGCGGCGGCAAATATCTGGGCGTAACAGTGACCGTCACCGCCACGTCAAGGGAGCAGCTTGACGAGCTGTACCGCACGCTCAGCACCCACCCGATGGTGAAAGTGGTGCTGTGAAGCAATTGTTGCGCTACAAAAAATTTTCACAAGAATCACTTTAGGGGTTTATATGAAAATAAATTGACTTTTATTTTCATATGATTATCATTGACGATTCTTATGAAAATTTCATCACACAGCTCAGCGCCCTACCCACAACGCGCTGGCCGTTACGTTCAGCAGCTTACTGGCTACCGCGCCTTCATTCCAGTGCCGCTGCCGCCTGAACCCGAAATAGAATTCGATGGTGAACTCAGAACGCTACTGTCGCAAGCAGATCGCGACCTTGCCAGGCTTGACGCAATTGCAACGCTGCTGCCCAACCCGGACTTGTTCATCGGGATGTATGTTCGCCACGAGGCGGTTCTGTCGTCACAAATAGAAGGCACGCAAAGTACGCTCGAGGACATTCTCGCGTTTGAAGCGAACGGCACCAACAACGACAGCCCGAAAGACGTAGAAGAAGTCATCAACTACGTGCGCGCTATGAACCACGGTTTGCACCGGCTCAATGAACTGCCGCTTAGCTTGCGCATGCTGCGCGAAATCCATGGCGAGTTGATGCAAAACGTGCGCGGGTCTGAAAAAACGCCCGGCGAATTTCGTACGTCGCAAAACTGGATAGGCGGCTCCGGCAGCAGCTTGTCAACCGCCAGCTTTGTGCCGCCACCGCCACATGAGCTGATGGCAAGCCTGGGTGCGCTTGAACTGTTTATGCATGACGGCAAGGCCGAAATGCCCCTGCTCATTCGCTGCGGCTTGGCCCACGCGCAGTTTGAAACCATTCACCCATTTCTGGAAGGCAACGGCCGCGTGGGCAGGCTGCTCATCACCTTGATGTTGTGCGAGGAACAAGCTTTATCACGCCCCGTTTTATACCTGTCGGTTTTTCTGAAAGCCCACCGTACTGAATACTACGACCGCTTGACCGCCATTCGCGAGCATGGCCATTGGGAGCCGTGGCTCAAGTTTTTTTTGCGTGGCATCAGTCAAACCGCACGCGCTGCGACTCGCACAGCCACAGACATCGTCGCCATGCGTGAAGCACACCGCGCCGCGCTGATCAAAAGCCCCAAAGCGTTGAAGTTGCTCGACAGCCTGTTCAAGCAGCCGCTGGTGTCGCCCAAGCAAATCGCTGAAATCGTCGGCTGCACCCACCCCACTGCCGTAAAGCTTGCCAAAGACATGGAAGCACGCGGCTGGCTGCAAGAAGTCACTGGCTTTGACCGCAACCGCCTGTACCGCTACCAACCCTACCTTGAACTGTTTAACCGCGAAACCGTTGAGGCCAACTTTGCTGCCCGCTAAATAAGCCCGCCCATGCAAACCCTAGACAAGTTCAATAGCAGGCGCGCCTTCACCACCGAGTGCAGGCGGTAGCATGACCGATTCAAGCATTGAAATAATGCAACTCGGCCAAGTCGAGTACTTACCCACATTTGCCGCCATGAAGGCTTTCACGGCCTCCAGAACCTCAAAAACAGCTCAAAATATATATCAAATTGACCTGCAGCCCAATCAATACAGGCGCGACCAGCTATGGATATGTGAGCATCCGGCGGTCTACACCCAGGGCTTGGCGGGCAAAGTTGAACATGTTTTAAACCCCGGCAACATCCCGGTGGTGCAAACCGACCGGGGTGGGCAAGTCACTTTTCATGGGCCGGGGCAGGTGGTGGCCTACCCGCTGATTGACCTCAGGGCGGCGGGGTACTACGTTAAAGAATACGTTTTCCGGGTCGAAGAAGCGGTGATCAGAACGCTGATGCATTTTGGCGTCACGGGGCACCGGGTGCGCAGTGCGCCGGGTATTTATGTGCGGCTGGATGACCCGTTTAGCCATGCGCGGCTGCCCTCACCCCAACCCTCTCCCGCAAGCGGGAGAGGGGGTAATTCACTCCCTCTCCCTCCGGGAGAGGGCGGGGGTGAGGGCTCTGCGCTCGCGAATTTCAACAACCTCGGCAAA
>JANOWB010000134.1:0-5146 GCA_031417695.1 Polaromonas sp. | reverse complement strand
GTAAAGCCCAAGCTGCCCAGCGTGTACCGCAGGCGTGGGCGCTGCTGGTAGCGGTTTTGCAGAGTCAATAGTCCGCTGGCTGCAGCTTCGTCACTGGTCCACAGCACCAGCAATTGACCGGGCTCAAAGGCCGGCTCTTCGTTTGGCGCGGCTGTGGGCGAAAAGCTGGGCGCTGAAAAAACGGGCGCGCTGCCCTGGGTTGCAGGCGCAGAAGATGCAGAAGGTAGTGCGGCTGATGAAGGCAACGCGGGGCTGGGTACAACGGGCGGGCTCGACATGCTGGCGGGCGTAGCAGCAGTGGCTGGCGTTACGGCAGGCGCAGCAATGATGGCCGGGGACGTCACGGTTATTGTCGGCATTGTTGCTGGCCCAGCCGCTGTCGCTGCGGATGCGGCAATAGCTGGTTTAGTCGCAGCAGCAGTTGCTGCATATGCCGGGGCAACAAGAACGCCAGCGGCCAACGCTATGGTTACGTCTAAAACAATTAGGCGAACGTTAACAAGTG
Source organism: Polaromonas sp. (assembly GCA_031417695.1). Classification (GTDB taxonomy): domain Bacteria; phylum Pseudomonadota; class Gammaproteobacteria; order Burkholderiales; family Burkholderiaceae_C; genus Polaromonas. The sequence goes on along the minus strand of JANOWB010000134.1, from coordinate 4,641 downwards.
TCATCGCTGCACTGACTCCACCACGCCTTTGGCAGCGCGCAGTTTGGCAACCGCTGCGTCTGATTTGGCAGCAGGCACGGCCACGATGTACAAACCAAGCGCGCTGGGGCCAGACAATATTTGCGCACCAGCAGCTGCCAACAGCTCGCGTATAGCAAGCTCAGTGGTTTGAGGATTGAAGGCAACCGTCAGCTGCACTTGGTTTGTAGCCGCGCTGTTTGGCGCTGCCGCCGTTGGTTCGCCAGACAGCAGGACTTGCTCTGCAGGGCTGGCCAGCAGAAGCGCGCCAATCACACCCGCTTGCATTAATACAACAGCGGCAACGCCAAAAGCCATGGCGGGGCTGCGCATTCCCAATGTGTTGTCAAGCCAGGCACTGAGGCGATCTTGCCAACCTGGCGCAGCTTGTTTGACACGCCGGACAACAGAATAATCGGCGCTGACTTGCTCATTTTGGCGAATAGCCGTTGTATTTAATGCCTTTTCAGCTATTTTATTAGTAGCGCTTGAGTTAGCATAACCACTGATTTTTGCACCCGTTGCAGAGCCTTCGCGGCTTTGCGCAATACGCTGCATCAGCGCGGCCAGGCCCTGCGCTTCGGTGTCGGGCTGCGCTTGCTGCGCGGCCTGCTGTTGCGCGGCGGCTTGCAGATGGGCGCGGGCGCTAAGCAGCCAGGCTTGCTCAGCGGCTATTTCTAACTGCCATTGCGCGGCAACGGCGGGTTGTTGGGCCATAGTGTTCTCCAGCCAAAGGGTCATAAAGGTCTGGTCTGCGTCGTCAAGCTGGCCTTGGGTAAACCAGGGCAGCAGCTCACGGGCACGGCGCAAGTCAGCGGTATCCTTTGAGTCGTTGGAGGCAGGAGGCTGGTTCATGCCAAATCCTCCGTTTGCGGTTTTTTTACGGCCTGCTTTACGCCTGCACTACCGGCGGGCTCTTCATGTTTCAGCCAGCGAGCCAAACAGTTTTTGAGCTTGGCTTTGGCATGAAACACGCGCGTCTTGACAGTGCCGCCCGGGCAGTTTTGTACGCTGGCAATGTCGCTCACGCTCAGGCCTTCTACCAGCAGCAGGTGCAGGCTTTCGCGTTGGTCCTCAGGTAGCTTGTCCATGCAATGCGCCAGCCATTCGGCGCGCTGTTTTTGGGCAAGCTGGGTGATGATGTCCGGGCTTTCGTCGGCCAGCGTGTCGGCGTGGTCGGCAATGTCGTCGTAGCCGCGCTGGGCGTGTGGGTCTTTGCGCACCGCGTCCAGCAGCTTGTGCCGCGCAATGCCAAGCACCCAGGTTTTGACCTGCGAACCGCCCGCAAACTGGTCCGCAGCGCGCCACACTTCATACATGGTGTCCACCACCACAGCCTGCACCGCATGGTCGTCAGCCAGGCTCAAGCGGCGGCGCACAAAGGCAAACACATTGCCCTGCAATGCGCGATACAGCTGCGCCATGGCCGCTTCGCTGCCCGCGTCGCGGGCTGCAATGCGGGTTAGCAGGGCTGCGTGGGGATCTTCAAGCACGGGTTAATAGCGAAACCACAAAATCGTGTTTGGTCAGTGCAAATAGAGTTATAACCACCACGAAAAACTGATTTCGCCTTCACAAGAAGGTGGCCATCCATCGCACGATAAACCCCAGTCAAAATGTGGCCAGAGCTCTGCACCGGGCGGTAAATCGCTGTTAAGGGGTACTTCAAACGGTACGGCATTCGGCAAACTGATCATTGCGGTGCGATTGGCTTTGTTGATAGTGTTTAACTTCACATCCATGCGTAGCGACTGACGCCCTTTGGTTCGAAATATTTTGTTGGCTGCGTCCGGGGACAACTTGATTACCGCAGTTTTACCGTTTTCAAAACGCACTTGCACGCTGCTTTTTTCCGCATCGACTGAGACGATTCGAGCCTTTTGGATGACCTGTTGTTTTGCGTTGCCGATCGGCTTAGGTGCAGGCGCGGCGGTTTGCGCTGGCACCAGTGCTGGTAGCGCCAACGCAAGAGCAAACGATATGTTTAGTAATAATTGTTTTTTCATACTGTGTCTTTATTGAAGTTAAAAGAGGTGGATGTGTGAGCGTTGTGCAAATACATAAATAGCGAAGACGACTAATTCGCCTGCACAGCAAATTCAACCACCGCCAAACCTTGCGCAAACAGGCTCACGCGACCGCGTGCAGCCTCGGCGGGGCTTAGGCGCTGGGTGAAGGTGCGGGTTTGCTTGGCCTCTTTGCGTGCGCTGGCAAAGTTGTGGCTGCTGCCATTGATTTGCGAGCCGTTAAACCACAGCGATGTGCTGCCTTTGGCGGTGCCGGTGTCATGCACTAGCCAGGTGATGGTGACGCCTTGGGGGTAGGCGCAGCGCTCCCAGTCGATGGTGTCGGTGAACACAGCGGCCTCGGGCGCGGCATCGTAGCCCAGCTGGTTGATGGGGGTGCCGGGCAAAAAGCATTGTTGGTTGGCATTGGTTTTGCCGCCTGTGTTGGCTTTGTTGCGGGCTTGCTTGCCCAGCTTGGCGTTACAGGCGCTGGGTTTGTCGGTCGTTGTGCCTGTTGGCTTGTCTTGCGCCAGCGCGCTCAGCGGCAGGCTGGCCAGTGTCAACAGTGGCAGGCCTGCAAGCAATGTGCGTCTTTGGAGTGAAGTCATTTTGTACTTTAGGTTGTGGAGTTGGTTGATAAAATTGGCGATCCGCGCATTTGGCTCGGAGCTGATTTGCTTATTGCGCGGCGGGCTTAACCGCCGTCGCATCAGGCGCAGGCGCAGCGACTTTGCCCGTTAATCCGCAGCTACCGCAACTTTTGACGCCTTGATCTTTAATGCCCCTATCGGCGCTGCCAGGGGCAGATTGCCCTGCGATTTCCACTGAAGGTTTGGCGCGGCTGCTGTCGACTGCCGAGCCGACGGGCCCCAAGCCGCCCGGCCGGAGTTTGACCACACTGCGCACGCCGCCTTCTTCTTGCACCATGCCGCCCAGTTTGCCGTCAGCGCCGACTTGAAGGATCACGGTTTTGCCACCATCGGGCGTGACGTCGTAGTCACCAGGCTCCAGGCCGTTCAACTGAAAGCTGCCGTCGGCACCTGACTTCAAACCGGGGTTCGTAGTGCGGGCCGAAGAACCACCGGGGTTCTTGTTTACCCTCACACCCACCCCAGGCACTGGCTTGTTGGTTGCGGCCACGGCTGGATTGCCCAGCACCAAACCCGCCCCCAAGCCCAGCCACGGCGCTGCTTGCGCTGCCACAGCCCATGCGGCGCTGCCGGTGACCGCTGCCGTGGGCAGGCTGGCAAAGTTGGCAGTACCCAAGACGGCCAACAGGGCGGCGCTTAGGGTAGTTTTGATGGAGTGAGTGGCGTTTTTCATGATGGTGACTTTCCTTGGGTTATGAGTTTTCTCTTAGGCATTGCCAGGGTCAATGGCTGCTGCCTTGTGTAAATGAAGTGCTTATTGCCTGCTGGAGCCGTCTTTCGGCGCGAGTTGATCTACTGGAAATTTTGGTTCGCAGATGTAGGCCATTGCGGCGGCATGGATTGCTCTTGAAAGCGTAAGCGAGGTTCATAAGATTGCCTGGTGGTGGAATAGACATTGCAAAGTTCGCGGTTTGGGCATTGATTGATCGCCGTCATTTTTTAGTCGGGCATGGCGCTGGTGCGGTTCAAATCTTTTGGCTTCTACTTCAAACTTTTTTGTGAGGCTCGATACGGCTAGCCCGCAGTGCCCGTTCCGCCGCCGCCGCCACCTTCGCACGGCGCATAGTTGAGCGTGTAGTCGACAACTTTCAGATCGGCAGAAACCATGTCTCCAGGCTTAATGCTGAGCTTGATGCCTTTGGCACCATCGTCTTTCAGTTCATCTTTACCGCCGCACGCGCCGTATGCCGTTTTGTTGGGGTTGTTAAACCGGTACACGCCCGCAGCGCCTGTGGCCGTGCCCGCTGTACCGCCTGCCCACGGCCCGGCCCACTTTTTGGCCCAATAGTGACCCGCATTGAGGGAAATTTGGGCGCGGGCACTGTAAGCGCCGACGTATTCAGCAGGCGAAATTTCAAGCTTTTGCTTAGCGGGTGCGGTGAGAAAAGCCGAGATTTCGCATTCGGCACCCGGCGTGCCTTTGGTGCCAGTCATGGAAACCTTGAAAGCCTGAAATTCAACCCGCAGCGTTTTGCCGCCATTAATGATGGTGGCTTTGGCGCTGCCAGCCGGGCAGCCATTGCCTGTGTACACAAAGTTGCTTACGGTCGCCACGGGCTGAGCCAGGGTTGCTGCACTGAACACAGTACCAGCTGCTAAAAAGAGGCCAACGCGAATAGTTAGGTTATGTTGTTTCACAATTACTTTCTAAAATTGATAGTGGTACGGCGACCTGCCGAAACCGCCACCACTCAAACAATGTTGTGGCTTGGTGGAAGCTACAACTGAGTCGCAACGCATGAGCCCGCGGTTCAAAATATTTCACTTGAAACCAAAAGTATCAACCATACACTTTTAGAAGCAATTGGCCAATGGGTTTTCCCCGTTCTGTAACAATTGAAAGTTATGAATATTGAAGCCGCCATCATCGACCTCGACGGCACGATGGCCGACACCATGGGCGACTTTGTGGTGGCCGTTAACCTGATGCTGCGCGATTTAGGCTTCCCGCCGGTTGACCGGGAAGT
>JANOWB010000133.1:0-5083 GCA_031417695.1 Polaromonas sp. | reverse complement strand
TTGACGACTTGACCTTTGACTCTGAAGGCAAGGACGTTTTGCGGCAGCGGCTGGCCGATAAACGCCAAGAAATAGGATTTTTGGTGAAAATGATGGAGCTCAGCCCCGAGATGGTGGCGGTTGTTTTTCACCAGGGTTTTGCTTTTAAATCCCCGGCTGTGATGGACGACTTGCTCAGCTTTGAAGCCGACGAGCTGCCCGACTGGAGCAGCTTGACTGGCGATGTGTCGCTAGCCCCGTGGGCACAGGACTTGGCCGATGCTGTGTTGGCAGAGCCGGGCGGCGAGCGATTTTTGACGTTAGCGGCCAGCCTTGAATACATGGCGGGCAGACCTTTAGCTAAGGGCGACGAAGCTGACGATGAAGAGCTTGATGAAGAAGACGAGTTTGACGGGGACGCTGAAGAGCGGGCCGATGCCAAAGCCCGCAAAGAAGCGGGCGACGATTGGATGGCGGAGCAAGGCTTTGACAGGAAAGAGTGACCATGACCACATCAACCAATAACTTGGCCCTCATCACCAAAACCCAAACCCTGATCGCAGCCGGCGACATCGTGGGCGCTGAAGGCGCGTTGGTCGAGCTGGCTGACGCTGAAGGCGATGCCGCGCTGATGGTGGTGCTGGAGCAGCTGCCCGCCAAAGATGTGCTGGCCATCATTCGTGAATACGACGGCTCCAAAGAATCCGTCATTAATTTGCTGGTCACGCCGGAGCAGTTTGCCCGCGCCGTGGTGATTGAAAAGCAATACAAAGACCTGACCCGCACGCACTTGCGCGGCATGATGAACTCGATTATTTTTCGCGATGATGCAGACCCTATCGCGTTCTTGACCGCGATTGGCGACCTCGAAGGCGGAAGCGACGCGTTGGCTGATTATTTTTCTGAAAAGTGGAGCCGGGTAGAGGCATTTGCGCGCAGCGGCCTGTTTGACGCGATGGAAGACCACGGCGAAATGTTGTCGCAGTCGGCGCTGCTGGCTTCAGCCTACGCCCGACCAAAAGTAGAGCAGGACGAAATAGCCGACCAAGACTGGATGCAACTGGCGTGGATTTTGCGCTACGAGCTGCCCGACTTGTTCATTGAAATGTTGATGGTGCTGCGCGCGAAAGCCAGCGCGTTTGACGCAGGCTTTGGCGACGAAGAAGAGCCAGAAGAAGACGACGGAAAAGTAGAAACGGGCGACACTGATCGCGGTAAAGCCACGCCGATCAAACGCGATTCTGACGAAGAGTCGGCCATCTAACGAATGCTCACTACATGACGACGCTGCAAGTCACTGATCCTTTTCCGCAGTCAGCTACCAACGCGTCGGTGTCGTTGTACGACGCACGGCCCTTCTTTGAAAAAGCGCTTAAGTACGGTATTTGAACAGCGCATCATTAACGCTGAAAAATTGAACACCATTGCGGTTGATGCGCCCAAGGGTATGGTGCAAATTGCGCGATATTTCGGTACTGAATTTTTACGCCCTGATCTTGAAAAAGCCAAAGACCGCATGGTCAATTTGGTCAGCCTGTATTTGGAGCACACTTGCCGCGGGGACCTGCGCGAAGCCGCTACGTCGCTCGCCGAAAACTCTTTTATGTCGCGCTCCAAAGGCGGCTCGGACTTGCTCAAAACGATGATTGCCATGCCGCAAAACAGTCACTTTGGCATGAATGAGCGCAGCGGTTTTACCGACGAGCATATTGCTCAGCTGGGCAAATGGTCGCTGCGCAGCCTGGCTGATTTCCAGGCGGAGCTGGCACTGCGTAAAGAGGTCAGTCTGGTGATTGACGCAGCCATCTGGATGGCCGACGCACTGGGCATGGAAGAAGATGAGCTGGAAGAAGCCGGAAAAGACGCCGAAGCAGTGATTCGCACCGCACTGTTGAGTCTGGCTACGCGCGGCACCAAGCTGCCCGACTGGGTAGCGTTTGAAAAAACAATCGCCGCTTTGCGCAAAAAATATGCCGGTAAAGCCGCTGACTTCAGCATTAGCCTACCCAAGAATTTACCTGTTGAATACCGACACGTGGTGGAAAACGTGCGGCAATCTGTGTTGGTCGATTCGGCCAAATTTTTAGATGCTGCATTGCCCACGCGGCGCTTGTTTGACCAGACTCCAGCGTTTATTGGCCGCTATTTTTGGCGCGAGGACGGTTTGTCGGAGGTTGACCACCATGACCGGTCAACGACAGGCGACTGGGACAAGTTAACGGGTGGCAATACCGATGATGGCTCGCTGCTGACCCTGTTTTTCTGCCTGGCGGCACATGCAGCGCCTAAAACACTGCTGACCGACAAAAGTGCTTCTACGCTCATCCGTAAAATTCAAAAAGCAGGCTTCAAACCTGAGGCCGCCACAGGCTACATCACCGACCACGCGCCAGCGCAGTACGTCAAAGACTACCTGCAGCTGTGGGCGACGTTTGCGCAAGAAGCGGCGCCGGTTTTGCAAAGCGATGCGGTGGGCGCTTTTAATGATGTTCTAGCCATGGTGCGGCGCGAATGCAATGTGAAGTAGCCGCAAGTCGGCGGGCAAGCAAAAAATCGCTACAAAATCCGGTTGAACCAAGCCAGGGAAAGCCCCGCAGACAGCAAGGCAAACGCCGCGGCAAGCAGCGCTAACAGCCCTGAAATTTCAGTTTCTTTTTTCACGACAGCCAGCCTGGAGCTGAGTGATTCGTACACTTTTTTCAAATCAGCGGCGGTGCCTGCGTAAAAGTACTCGGCTTGTGTGTCGCGTGCAATACTTTTCAAGGTCACTTCATCGAGCTTGACCCGCATTGACCAGCCTTCAAAGCCAATGATTTCTCCGTCGACTGTGCCAACGCCCACCGTATACACGCGCACGCCGCGGTCGGCGGCGGCCTTCGCTGCATCAATGGAATCAACGCCCGTGGTGCGTTGCCCATCAGTTAACAAAATAATAGCGGCAGAGTTATAGGAGCCGGGCGCCACAGGCGTAAAAGGCTTCATGGGTTTGCCGTCTTTGCCGGCTGCAGGGGCTTGGTCAATCGCAGTTCCGCGCGGCTTGTCTCGGCCGGCCTGCATCGATGCAATGTCAATCCCCGCGTCGGGGAACAGCTCGGCCAGCGACACCACAATGCCGTTACCTATGGCAGTGCCGCGCTGCAATTGAAATTTGTCAATCGCCACCACCAAATCTTCACGGCTTAGAGTAGCTGGTTGCACAACCGATGCCGTACCCGCAAACGCCACAATGCCCACCCGAATGTTGCGCGGTAGCTCTGCCAAAAACGCTTTGGCCGCATCTTGTGACGCCACCAGCCGATTGGGTTTTACGTCGGTTGCCCGCATGCTGCCCGACACATCCATGGCCAGCATGATGGTTTGCTGGTCAGATGGCAGCGTGATGACGGCAAACGGCCTGCTGGACGCGACCAGCATGGCGGCTAGCGAACATAAAAACAATAGCGGCGGTATGTGCCTGCGAAAGTTTTGGCCTTTGCCCATGGCCTCGCGAACGATAGACAGGCTGGCGTAGCGCAGCGTTACTTTTTTCTTGCGGCGCAGCAGCCAGATGTACAGCACGATCAGCAGCGGCAAGAGCAACAACAGCCACAAAAATTGGGGCCACATAAACGTCATGGGAAACTTCGCGAACCAAGCTGCTATCAAGGTGGTGAAAGAGGTGGTGAAAGAGGTCATGGATGTGTCCTGATTGTCTTTTTACGCCGTCCGCATCAAGTGTGCAGGCAGCGAGCCACCGGCAGATAAGCGGGCGCGGCGTTTGCGCAAGTCGGTAAAGCGCATTAACGCCTCGACCAGGTCGCCGTCGGTTTGTAGCTCAAGCGTGTCTACCCCGGCTTTGCTTAGTGACTGCCTCAAGTCCGCTTCCCTCTGTGCGGCAATGCTGGCAAAGCGCTTGCGAAAACTGGCGTCGTGCGTGTCTACCAGCAACTGCTCGCCGGTCTCAAGATCGGTCATCGGGATCAAACCCAAGTCGGGCAAGTCAAGCTCCATGGCATCTAGCAGCCGTACGGCCACGACTTCGTGGCGTTGCGCCAGCATGCCCAGCGGCTTGTCCCAGCCGGTTTCGCTGATGAAGTCAGACACCACAAAAATCGTGGAGCGGCGGCGGATTTGTTTGGCGGCTGATTCCAGTAATTCATGCAGCTTGGTGGGGCCAGCCTGCTTTGCGTCGGGCCGTATTTGCAGCGTGTGCAGCAGTTGAAGAATGTGTTGGCGGCCACCACGCGCAGGCAAAACGGTATCAACGCCCGAGCCGTACAACATGGCGCCCACACGGTTGCCGTGGCGGGTCAACAGGCGTGCCAGTACGCCAACAAATTCAGCTGACAAGCCGCGTTTGCGCTGATCGCCAGAGCCAAAGTCCATCGTCGGGCTGAGGTCGAGTAAAAACCAGGCGCTCATTTCACGGTCTTCGGTAAAAACGCGCACGTGCGGCTGCTGCAAGCGGGCGGTGACGTTCCAGTCAATGTGCCGCACATCGTCATGGTGCTGGTATTCGCGCAGGTCGGCCAGGTCCATGCCGGTGCCGCGCAGCAGCGTGCGGTAGTCGCCTTGCAAAAGGCCATCAAGGCGGCGCAGCACTGTCCACTCCAGCCGCCGTAGGAGTTGCTCGGCGCCTTCTTTTTGTTTAGGCTGCGAGTTGCTCATGGGCTAATGGTTTCGCTGGCTGTGGAATTTTGGCCATGATTTTTCCCACCACAGCGTCGGCGGTCAAGCCTTCAGACAGGGCTTCATACGACAGCACCAAGCGGTGCCGCAGCACATCGGGTACCAAATCGGTCATGTCCTCAGGCAGCGCATAGCTGCGGCCGCGCAGCATGGCCAGCGCACGAGCACCTTCGGTCAAGTTAATCGTGGCGCGCGGGCTGGCACCAAAGGTGATGAAGCGGGCCAAATCCTTCATGCCGTGCTTGTCGGGGTAGCGCGTGGCGGACACCAACTTCACAGCGTACTGCACCAGCGACGGGTCAACGTATACCTTGCGGCATTCGGCTTGCAGTGCGGCCAGTTGCTCGGTAGTGGCCACGGCTGACACGGCCACCGCCGGGCCCGTCACCCGCTGCACAATCACAAATTCTTCTTCATCGGTCGGGTAGTCAACCAG